>JAGPGE010000037.1 GCA_018056145.1 Armatimonadota bacterium | reverse complement strand
AATGTCGTCGAGGGTCTTCGCATCCGCGAGCGGGTAGTGGGTGATCTCGCTGTAGTGCCCCGCGCCGTAGCATACTGGGGCACGCACCACGCCCCACATATCATGGTCGGGCTCCAGCCTCGGGCCCACGTACTCCGGCCCCACCCCTGCGATATCGATGATGGGCTCCAGGTACTGCGCAACGCTGATGCCGCGCTCGCGCTGCAGATGAGCCCCGAGTTCGGCATGGGCGGGCGGGTTGATGCCCGCGCAGACCATGGCGATGGGAACGCGGTCGGTCTCCTGATGCTCCAGCGCTAGGGTCACGCGTTCTCGCGGGCTCAGTTCGGTTGCCATTCTGCTGTCCTCCCGTCACTTGGCGGCCGGCGAGAGATGAGTTCTGCCTGAAGTCGCCTCGCACCTTCGGCGAGGTTCGAGGGCGCCACGAGGCGAATCAGCATCAAGCCGGCGCCGTTGCCGGACGGTGCACGAACTGGAGGCCGCGCATGCTGACCACAATCTCTTCGCGTACCATCGGGGTCAGTCTCATCCTCGCAGGGCTGCTCGTTCCGGAGGTGCAGGCCGTGGAGTGGGGAGTTGGAACCTGGAAGTCAACCGAGCTTGGCAATCAGCGTGCTGTCGTCGAGGTGGGCGAATCGGCGGAGGCGGTATGGCTGAACCTTCCCTGGCGCCGGCGCGATCCCGATCCGGCAAAGAAGGCCGTCTGGGTCTGTGACGCCGAAGGAAAGCGCGTCGAGAATGCCCTCGCGGTTGGCGTCACCCGCGAGTCCGGCGACGTCATCTTCCAGCCAACCGCAGGCCCCGGCATCTACCACGTCTACTTCATGCCTTACACCACCAGTGGGCTGTCGTATTTCCCGAAGATCGACTACATCGCACCGGATGACAGCGCGGACCCCGACTGGCTCCGGGGAAACCATCTCACTCCTGACGAACTGTCGGCGCAGACGTGGCGGTCCCTGCCGCAGGCCACTCTCCTGCGCTTCGAGGCCTGCAGCCAGTTCCACCGTCGCGACCCGATGGAGCTTCCCGCCACTGCCGAAGAACTGCGCGCCCTGCTCGAGGCTCATCCGGGCGAGCCGCTTCTGCTGTTTCCGGAGGGCCGCGAGAACCCCATCCGCATGCCCGACGAACTCCCGCTGCGGTGGGTCGATCGCGGCCCGGGAGGAGAGCTGTCCGCGTCGCCCCGGCGCAATGAGTACTTCGCCTTCCAGATCGGCGCCTACGCCACGGAGCGTGACCTCACCAACTTGCGGGTGAGGTTCAGTGACCTGGTCGGGCCCGGTAACGCAGGCATCCCGGCGTCGGCGCTGACCTGCTTCAACCTGCAAGGCACCGACTGGCTCGGTCGCCCGATCAGCAAGTCACTCTCGATTACGCGCGGCAATGTGCAGGCGCTCTGGTTCGGTGTGCATATCCCGCCGGATGCCGCGCCAGGTGTGTACCACGGAAGCGTCAGCGTGAGCGCCGACGGGGCGCCCGAGCGTTCCGTGACCATTGCACTCGACGTGCAAACCGATGTCCTCGCCGACCAGGGCGTGGGCGATCTCCACAGCATGGCGCGCCTGAAATGGCTCAACTCCACCATCGGCCTGGATGACGAAGTCACCGCGCCGTTCACCCCGCTGGAGATTGATGGGCAGCAGGTGAACTGCCTCGGGCGCCAGGTACGCTGGCGTGAGGACGGGTTTATCGACAGCATCCGCAGCGGCGAGCACGAGCTTCTCTCCGGACCGCTGGAGCTAATCGTGGAGACACGGCGCGGAACTCCCGAGTGGTCCGGTCCAGCAGCGCGCCTCGTCTACCAGGCTCCCGGCGCGGCGGTGTGGGAGACAGCCCGTCAGGCCGAGGGCCTCACCCTCACCTGCACCGCGCGCATGGAATGCGACGGGTACATCAACTACACCGTCAGCCTCACTGCAGATAGCGCCGCGCAGTTGCGGGATGTGCGTCTGGACATCCCCCTGCGCCGCGAGATCGCAACTTACATGATGGGTATGGGCAAGCGCGGTGGCCTGCGCCCGGAACAGTGGCAGTGGGATTGGAAGTCGCGGCAGGCCAACAACATGCTCTGGGTCGGCGACGTTCACGCGGGCCTGCAATGCAAGCTCAAGGGCCCCAATGACGAATGGCACCTGTGGGGAGTTGAGGCCGGGGCGGCTCGCAACTGGGGCAACCAGGGCAAGGGCGGCTGCAGCGTCTCGGAACTGGACGAGGACACAGTGCTCGTGCGCGCCTACACCGGGCCTCGAGAGATGGCGGCCGGCGAGCGCATCGAGTTCCGCTTCGGCCTGCTCATCACCCCGGTCAAGCCCCTCGATGCTGGCCACTGGAGCCAGCGCTACATCCACGAGTACTTCTCGGTGCCGGCGATCGACGATGTGGTCTCGAATGGCGCGAACATCGTCAACATCCACCAGGGCAACGAGCACAACCCATACATCAACTACCCGTTCCTCACCACCGACAAGCTCCGCGAGTACATCGACGTGGCCCACGAGAAAGACGTGCGGGTGAAGGTCTACTACACCGTGCGCGAGTTGAGCAACTTCACCCGCGAGCTGTTCCCATTGCGCAGCCTGGGGCATGAAGTCTTCACCGGCGGCGGAGGAGGGGGAGACTCCTGGCTGCGGGAGCACCTGATTCGAGACTACGCGGCGGCCTGGCACCAGCCTTACGCGAATGGTGAGGTGGACGCGGCGATCGCTACCGTGGGACTGTCGCGCTGGCACAACTACTACCTCGAGGGCCTCGGCTGGCTCATCGAAAACGTGGGGATCGACGGGCTGTACCTGGACGGGATCGGCTACGACCGGGAGATCATGAAGCGCGTCCGCAAGGTGATGGACCGCGCCCGCCCGGGGTGTCTGATCGACTTTCACTCGGGCAACGCGCTCGGTGATGACGACTCCGGAACAAGCCCGGCAAACCTGTACATGGAGCATTTCCCGTACATCGACAGCCTGTGGTTCGGTGAGATGTACGACTACAACTCGCCGCCGGACTACTGGCTGGTGGAGATCTCGGGGATTCCCTTCGGCCTGTACGGGGAGATGCTCCAGGGCGGCGGGAACCCCTGGCGCGGGATGCTTTACGGGATGACCAACCGCCTGCACTGGCAAGGCGACCCGCGAGCAGTCTGGCGCGTGTGGGACGAGTTCGGCATTGGTAATTCGGAGATGATCGGCTACTGGGAGAAGACCTGCCCTGTTCGTGCGGACCGCGATGACGTGCTCGCCACGGTCTACCGCAAGCCCGGCCGCGCGCTCCTTGCACTGGCCAGTTGGGCGCCTGATCGAGTGTCCTGCGAACTGGCGGTGGACTGGAATGCGCTGGGGCTCGACGCTGCGAAGGCCAGTCTGTACGCTCCCGCGATTGGCGGCTTCCAGCCCGAGCGCTCATTCAAGCCTGGAGATCGCATCCCCATCCCCCGGGGCCGCGGGTGGCTGCTCTATCTCGACGAGGAACCGCGCGAGGTCGCGCCGCGGCTTGATGCGTACGCCAGTCGCAGACTCATCATGCGGGACGGATTCGACCGCGAGGAATTGGGTGAGCCATGGGTCGTGAGCCTGTCGGCGCGCGGCGCGGCGTCGCTGGAACTCAGGGACGGGACCATTGCCATCAGCGCCGCCGACAACTGCTACGCCTTCGCCGAACGCCCGCTTCCTCCCGGCGCGACGCTGGTCCAGTGCCGCGTGGACTCCGGCACCGACTCGGGAGCCACCTGGGGGCCGGGGCTGACCGTTCTCTGGCCCGACGGGAGCGTAGTGCGGTTGAACATCCGCTCCATGGGGACCTTCGGCGTTGATGATGGCCGGGATTTCGTCTTCCCTGGGCGGACCGGGCCCGGCGAGACCTACTTCCTGCGCATTCGCCTGGAGCCTGACAGCGTGGTCGCCGAGTCGTCGGAAGATGGCGAGTACTGGGACTTCATGCACAGCTACCCGCGCGATCAATTCCCGGACGACCCGGTTGCGGTGCGCCTGGGCAAGGGTGGACCGGGTGGCCGCGCCGAGGACTACACCGAGATGGCCCGGCCCGGCCAGTGCGCACTGGGTGATTTGAGAGTGTACGGACCCGCGGGATAGCGGCCTGCCCCTCTGTCAGTCCACCCGGAACAGCGCGACGCGATCGACAACGATCGGCGCCCGGGCATGCCAGGTGACCCGGGTTTCCATTAGGCTCGGCAGTCCGGGCCAGTCGGCCGTCACCGTGAACCACTGCCACCGGTCGACTTCCGTGAAGTCCCGGCGGTGCAGTTCCGTCTGCCCGCAGACCTTCGCAATGCCCCCGTACCCACCGGCGTGGACGTCCAGCGTTGCCACACGCTCATCCGTGTTCGTGGTCACGCTGTCCGACAGCTTTACCCGGAACGCCACCAGGTAGCGCCCAGCCGGTATCGGGGCATAGGGCCCGTAGATCATGCAGCATGGCTTCGCGGGAAGCTCCGGAGAGGCCCACGCCTTTCCCCAGAGCGCCGCCGGGTCGCTCACCGCACTGCCCACGGGACGGTTCAGCGCGGTAGCGCTCCAGCAGGCGGCGAAGGTCACGCGGTCGATGTCAGCGGAGCACGGCACCAGCGACAGCGCTGCTCGCGCGCGCTGCGTCTGACCCGCCGCGCGAAGTGTGACGCGCGCCGTGTCGGCCTCCTCGCCCCTTGCCAACGCAAGAACGAGGTCATCCACCTGCCGCGTTTCCCGCGCATCCAGCGGCACGCGGGCCTCGAACTTGCTGCTCCCCGCGCGCACGTCAATCAATGCTTCAGTGGGCTCATCGCACCCGCTGCTGAGTGTCAACGGGATGCGCGTCGGCACACCCTCCAGCACCGCCCATGACAGCCGCTCATTGATGCCTTCGGACCCCATCAACACGCGGCCCTGCGCCCACCTGCGGATGCCCGCCATCGCTTCATCCAGCCGCGCGGGCTTGAACCGACACGGGTCAAGCGCATTGGCGACATCTCTGTAAAGGGTGGCGTGCTGTGGGTATGAGTGCAGGTCGCCGTAGACCAAGATCACGAAGGGCGGTTGGTGCCGGGCCGCGATGTCCTCGATCCTGCGAACGACTCGCTCCACGCCCGCCCCGCGACCTTCCTGCGTAGCGAAGACCCGCGACCAGAGCGCTCCGTCCAGCCCGTCCGTCTGCCAGTAGGCGAGTTCGTGGTAGGCCACCGGCGTGCCGTCCGAGAGCAGCTTCAGTCGGGCCGGGGCGCAGTTCACCGTCATCCCCAGCGGGCGCGTGATCGCCGCGTACTGCTCCTGCACGTCGGGCCGCGACGCTCCCCACAGGTCAATGACCGGGGTCCCGGCTTCCGCACAAGCCTTCGCCGTGTGCCGGGCGAACCGATCCAGGTCCTTCATGTCATCCGGGTAGCAGTACCCCGCGCCGGAGCACCCCACGAACAGGTAGTCGTCCGGCGTTGCGGTGTCGTAGTAGTACTCCAGCATGGCTGGGAAGAGCTCGGCCATGAGCGGGTTGATGCCCCAGTTCACCGGCACCTTCCCGCGCGATTCATCGAACCAGCTGTCGTAGAAGAAGGGGATCGGTCCCTTCATCGTGTCCCCCTCACTGGTCATGAAGCACACGTAGAAGCGGTCAGTCTCGGGCTCCGTGGTCTCGGGTACGAAGCTGATCTGCTGCTGGAATCGACTGCGGGCACTGGGGACCTTGTTGTGGAAGCTCCAGTTGGCGAACGCGTGGAATGAGTAATGTCCATGCTGGCTGAGCAGCCGGCACCATTCGCCTTCGGGGTCGCCATAGCCGTTGATCTGCGCCGGGGTCTCAAGCGCGTCGAGGATTCGCTCATACATGGCGGCCTGCTCTGGGCTTCCCCCGCAGACGGTTCCGTAGCTGACCCGTTTCTCCGCGGTGCAGCCGAGGTTGAACACGAAGCCCCGGTTCTGGGTCTGCCAGTCGAACCCCGACATCGGCCCGCAGACACCCACGTTGATCCCGTCCACCTGCCCGCCGTTCACCGTGTGCGCCAGCTTCCGGCTGCACTTCGGCATCACTTCGCGCAGCGCCCAGTCATACGCGCTGAGGGTGTCCGCGAACTTCCGGCGCAGGTCATGCTTGACGGGCAAAGCGACGGCATCCAGTGGCTCGGGGGGAAGCTCATCTGCAGACTGCCCGTCCTTTGAAACGAACCGCACCCGCCGCCAGAGCACTTTCGCCTCTTCGCCGAACACATGCAACTGCACCAGCGCGAAGGTGTGCTTCCCGCGCACGCCGGCCAGATCGGCGATATCCCACCTGACAAGGCCCGCCTCCCGCTGCAGGGGCAGGCACAGGTCATCCTCGCCACCGCTCACATGCCCGCTTCCGTCGCGGTCCCAGGTGAGCTTGATCTGCCACCCCGCGCCCTCGCCTTCGAGTTCGGCTATGTCGGCTTCGAGAAACGGGTACCGGTCCAGGTCCACCAGCACCGGACCGGTTGAAATGAAGCTCCAGGGGCTGCCGGCTGTGGGGTTGCCCTCCTGCAGCCACAATCCCTCGCCAGACGCGACTGACAGCACGGGGTTGGCGGCCCTGCGCCACGACTGGAGTTCGGCAGGGCCCTGGCGTGTGAAATCAGCGCCACCCCAATCTCCGCTGGGTCTCATCCCCGGTGAGCGGCCCTCCAGCATTGTGGTGGATACCGGGATCAGGCCCTCCACGCCCGCGAGGGTGATGGCCACGTACCGGCTGGCATCCTGCGCCGGGTCATACACCACAAGCCCGCCTGTCTCCCCGCCGAATCGGGCCAACAGGTTCCGCAGCCCGGACAGACGCTCGTACTTCAGACCCGCTCGTTCGGCGTAGATATCCAGCCAGCGCTGCTCGTAGGCCGCTCCCCCGTCCAGAAAGAGCCGCGGGCCAGTGCGGTTCACCAGCCCCTGCAGGGCCTCGGCGGTGCAGCGCTCATCCCAGTCCAGCTGCCGGGCGTCGAAAACCACGGCAGTCCCCGGACAAGCCTCGGGTATGCCGGACTGCCCGTCCGCGCAACCGATAGTGGCGGCAAGGGCGGCAATGGGCATCAGGCAGCCGAACAACATGGGGATCCCTGCCTTCTTGGGGTCAGTCCTTCGCTTCTCGCACTGATACCCGCACCCGCGTGGGGTCGTCAGGCGCGGTGAACACGACCTGCGTCTCGCCGAACGCATATCTCAACTCGTCCGGCTTGCCCAGGTACGGCTGCAGGATCTCGCGCACTGCCGGTAATGTCACATCATCGGTCACGATCCAGCGTCCCGTGCCCGTTTGGTGCACCGTGACTCCAGCATCTCCTGTGCCCGCGAACTCCGGTGGCGCAAGCCTGCTCGTGGACACCACCGTGAGGCCGTTCTCGCTCAATGCGCGCAGTGTGGCGAGGCACTCCGGGCTCACCTGCTTGCCCACGAGAAACACCAGCCTCGCGCTCGTATACAGTGCGGGATCGGCGGCGAGATGGTCGTACACCGCCACGTTGTTCGCCGGGAAGAGCACACGGTACGGGATGCCGAGGTGCGTGTTGTAGTTCAGCGCCATCGGGGGGATCGTGCCATGCGAGATCACGTGCCAGATTTTGATCCAGTAGCGGGTATCGGCGTCAGGCTCCAGACTGCTCGCGCCGTAGAGGTTGCGCCTGATCCACGGCCCGGGGTTCTCCTGCCCCCAGTCTGAATCAGGAAAGCGCACGATAATGATCTCCGGCGCGAAGTCCTCGAACCGCAAGCGGCGCGGGTTCGCGGGCAGATACTCGCGGATGAACTCGCGGGCGACCTCTCCGTAGGGCGAGAGAACCGCCTTGTCGCCCTCCGCCGAGTACAGGCTGCCCTGGTAGTTGAAGTTCTCGATGTACGTGCCCTCCGAGCCGGTCCAGTACGCGATCAGCAGGGCCGAGCGTAACTCCTCAGGCGAGTGCCCCGGGTAGCCGCCCGGTCCCCACAGGTCAACCGATGTCCAGTGCTGCACGCCATACTGCTTCGCCGCGCCCATCGCCATGGCCAGCGTGACCGGTGTGATCGTCTCCTTGAGCAACTTGGGCATCTGCACCATGCCGGACCGGGCGAAGAGGTGCTGGAGAGTGGGGAAGACGTTCTCGGTACTCACGATGGGCAGCCGACCCGGCTCCCTCGCTCTTTCCGCAAAGCCGGTGAACACGCGGTCCATGAGTATGCCGATGTTGCGCACGTTACCCTCGTACGCCTCCTGCAGCGTCTCGCCTTCGGCGTCGTGGAAGTGGGGCTTGAACTCCCCGCCGCCGGTGACGTTCACACCGTTGCAGATCCAGTGCTCGCACTCGTCGTAGCAGAACCCCATGAAGTGTGGGGATTGCAGGCAGCGCTCCACGTATGCTCTCGAAGGCTGGAAGAACCAGCCGGGCCTGTGGTAGACAGCGGGGTCACCCGGGGTCCGCCCGGCAGCGGCGTTCTCGTGGTTGAAAAAGTAGCGGTGCCCGCCCTCGGATGCCCAGCGATCCATGCGCTCAATGTCCGCGATCTTCGCTTCGCCCCAGAAGTGGTGCATCAGAAAGTCGAAACCGATCTTCTCGAACGCATCCTGCGCTGCCGGGTCGTCGCCGATCCATCGCGTCGCCCCGGCGTCATCGACACCGACGGCCATGGGGTTCTCCTGTCCTTGCGCGCCGGCGCAGGCCGCGAGGAACATCAGGCCCGAGGCGATCGCGAGGGTTGTAGACATGGTCTGGGGTCTCCCAAGAAGCTACCGGACAGTCCCGCCCGGCCTCCGCCTACTCATACACGCCATACTTGAGGCAGCTCTGAAAGTATGCGTGCATGTTTTCGGGTGGAGTGCCCTCGCGGAAGCTGTCACTGCTGCCAATGATGAACCCGCCGCCGGGCTTGGCGATCTCCATGGCCTCCGCGACGGTCTGCTCCACCATCTCCGGCGTTCCCCGCTTCACCACATAGAGCAGGTCCACGTAGCCCTTGAGTGTGACCTTCTCCCCGATCGTCGCCTTCGCCTCTTGTAGGTCGAAATCGCACATGGGCGGCGGGGTGCAGGTCTCCAGCACATCCACCCCGCAGCCCGCGATGAGCCCCATGCTCCTGGACAGGTTCCCGTCGTCATAGTAGTCCACGTACCCGCCATAGCTGTGCACGAGGTCCACCTGCGCGGTGATGTGCGGCACGAATACCTCCTCGAAGATCGCCGGCGACCAGCCCGCCGATATGCTGTTGTAGTAACAGTTCGCGAAGACCCACTCCACCCCGGCCTCCATCACCGCCTTCGTCTCGGCCATGGTGCGCTCCTGGAACAACCCCAGCAGCTCATCGAAGAACGGGCGATCCAGGTAGTAGTCCCTCATAATGTCCTGCATGTCCCGCACGTCACCCGCTTGGTGGCAAAGCTCGCTGTACACATTGACCATGACCACCCCGCGATCCCCGAGTTCGCGCATCCGCGCTACTGCATGGTCGTAGTTGCCATTGATCTCCGGCAAGATGTACCGCAGTGCCGGGATGTCCTCGCGGCTCTTCACCAGGTACTCGGTCTTGATCGGGTTCGGCGACATCCCGTATTCACGGCCCGATGGCGGAATCTTGGTGCGATCCGACAGCTTCCCCGCCGGCGTGTTGAAGACCCGCTCCACCACCTGGTACTCATCTTCCTCATATCTGATTGTGTCCACGCGCACTTCGGGCAGGTCACATTGATCGGGGTAGGTGATGATGTAGTTGGGAGTACTGCTGGCCACGATTTCCATGGGGTCAATGACCGGCGCGTACAGCTCTTCGAGCCGGTGGCTCCTGTCCGGGTCCAGCCATGCCCATTGTATGCGCGGGCAGATGGGCACGCGGTCGGGCTCCTCGTGTCGGACGGCGGTCATCAGGCGGTCCTTGCCGGTCATTTCAGGTCTGGGCATGGATGGGGACCTCGCTGGTGAGTTGGGTGGGAAGGCGCTGGATTGCGGGCGGTCTGTCGGCTATTGGTCATCGATCACTGCACTGAGCATCATGCGGGTGGCGTGGATGTGCTCGCGCATGGCGGCTTCTGCCCCGTCGCCGTCGTTGGCCTCGATGGCGGCCATCAAGGCAACGTGGGGATCGGATGGATGCGGCACTGCGCCGGGCACGGACTTCAGACTCCTGTCGCGGACGAGATAGGCCAGGAGCATGAGCGATTCCGCATAGCCCGCGCCGCCCAGGTATCTGTTGTTTCCGCCTCGTATGATCTGGCGATGGAGGTTGAAGTCCAGCACCCGAACTCGCAGGGCATCCCCACTAGATCGCGCGAGCTCCAGTTCCCGGCGGGTCTGAAACAGTTCCTGGCGCTGCAAGGGGTCGGCACGTTCCGCGAAAAGCCGGGCTGCCAGCCCCTCCAGACTCTCCCGCACTTCATAGACCTGCACAAGCTCTCGGACGGAAGGTTGCGCGACCCGGGAACCCCGATGGGTGTCCCTTTGGAGAAGGCCCAGTGCCGCAAGGTGGAGAATTGCCTCCCGGACGGGTGTCCGGCTGACCTGTAGCTCCTCTGCGAGTTCGATCTCGCCCAGGTGATCCCCGGGCTGCAGATCGCCGTTCACCAGGCGCTGGAAGAGGGCTTCCGCAACCTGCTGCGCAAGGGACGTGCGGGGAATAGGTTGACCTGGTCTTTGCATACTGTATACAATATACGAAAAGCATCCGGCAGTCCAGTCGCAAATCCGTGCTTCCACCCATTCCGTTTTCTGCCAGGGCGAAGATGCAAGGTCTGGCGAGTCGTCGTTACCTGCAGGGAGGGTCACTGATGAAGTTCGAGCGCGGGACGTGCAGCACCGAGTCTGTCATCGACCGGGCCGAGGCCATGGGTCTCGATCCGCGGATGCTCTACGAGACCGTGATCGAGCTTGCCAGCGAAGGGCTGCTCACCGCACGCTGCGTCAACGCCGCCGCCGGTGTGCTCCTCACCCAGCTCGGGCTTGCCGAGTACTTTTTCCGCAATATCTCCAAGGACGCACTGAAGCGCGTCCTGCGCGCCGTCGCGAACAACATTATGGTGCGCGAGGATGATGAGGTGGTCCTGCGCGGCGAGGTGGCTGAGGCGCGGTTTGACATCGATGGGGGCGTTCAGGCACGCATCGCAACCCCCCAGAGCCGCGATCGGATGGAAGCGGTGCTCAATTCGGTGATGAACGGCAACCGCGTTGAGTACTACTTCAGCCCCGAAAGCTCCTACTACACCTACATCATCCACCCGCAAGTGCCGCCACCGCTGGAGGCGGGGGACAAGCCTGAAGACCTGTTCGCCTTCCAGCGGGACCCCGCCGTGCCGGCAGACACCCGCCGGCGCTACACCGACTTCCTGAAGCGCTGTTCCGGCGCCGCGGTGCCCCTGGTGGAAGTCTCCTCAGCCGAGCCCGCCGGCGAGACCCGCATCATGTTCGCCGATGACTTCAGCCACTCAGCCCTTCCGGTGATCCGCCGGATGATGGATGACCTGGGCATCGTTCTGCGCCGCGCGTACTGGGAGACATACCGCGGCGCCACCGGGCGGCTGGAGTCCATCTGCTCTCTCTACCTGGACGGGAAGCACTCGGCTGCCAGCCTGCGCAAGGCGGTGGCCAACCTCCAGTCTTTCCTTGCGATCCAAACCGGTGACCTCGACATCATGTACGTTACCGGCCAGCTTGACTTCCACGAGTATCTTTTCGCCACCGCCGCCGCGGCTTTCGTGCACAGCTTCATCCACAAGGGCCTGCAGACCGACCTTGACATTATGCACGGGTTGGCCCGCAAGGAACTTCGCGACGCCTTCGCCCACCGCGTGTTTGAGTCAAGCCGATCCGAGTACACGCGCAGGTGGATTCTGGACACGGTGCGCGCGAGTCCGGACCTGATGAAGCACCTTTTCCGCCTGTTCGATCTCAAGTTCAACCCGGCCCACAAGAGCCACCCGAAGCCCGCAACCCTTCGGCGCGAGATCGACGACTTTCGGCGTCAAGCTGCCATTGCTTTCGTGGACAACAGGACGGGGTTCGACATCATGAACTTCATGGTGAACCTGGTGACCCACGTCCAGAAGACCAATTTCTACAAGCAGGAAAAGCGCTCCCACGCATTTCGCCTGGATTCGGCGATTCTCGACCCCCTGGTCTTCTCCGGACCTGTCTACGGTCTCTTCTTCGTCCTGGGGTTCTACGCGACGGCCACACATATGCGTGCCGAAGACGTGGCCCGCGGCGGTGTGCGACTGATCCGGGTCACCCCCGGAAACTATGACGACGAACTTGACAACATGCCGCTGCTCAACTATGCGCTCGGGCCTGTCGCACAGCGCCTCAAACACAAGGACATCGCCGAGAGCGGGGCCAAGGGTGTCATCGTGCCCCACCCTGACTTCCCGCGCGACAGCCTCCGGTGCATGCTTGATTTCACTGAAGGAATCATGGATCTCACTCAGCCCTGCGACGAGATCATCGACTACCTCGGCAAGTCCGAACGGGTCTTCTTCGGCCCGGATGAGGGCACCGCGGGCCTTATGGACGCTGTGGCCCACCGCGCCCGGGAACGCGGTGATAGGCACTGGCGCACGGTCACCACCGGGAAGAGTTTCGGCATCCCCCACGACGTCTACGGAATCACCCGCGATCGCCGCGTCTTCGGCCTGGTGTCCCGTGGCAGTGAGGGGACGGAACTGCAGATCGAGGGCGTGCCGGTGCTGACTACCCCAGACTCGTCCCTCATTTACCAGGAGATCGGGGATCAGATCGACACCAGCGGCATGACCACAATGGGTGTCATGACCACCCTCCGCACTGTCCTCGATCACGTCGGCCTCGACGAGTCCGACACCAACCTGATGATGACCGGCGGGCCTGACGGCGATCTGGGCGCAAACCAGATACAGTCTTTCAAGGGACGCATTTGCCTCATCATCGACGGCGGCTCTGTGCTTTTCGACCCCGACGGCCTGGACCGCAAAGCCCTCATGACTCTCGCCTTCGCCCGACACACGACGCCGAGAATCGACACGATGGGGTATCCCGCGGAACTCCTGGGACCTCGCGGGTTCAAGGTCCCGCGGCAGGCCGGGTCCGTGAGGCTCCCCGACGGGACCCTCGTGCCCGACGGCGCCTTCTTCCACCGCAATTTCCTGGGCAGTCCCGAAGTGCGCCGCTACCTCGCGGAGGCGAACATCACGGCTTTCGTCCCCTGCGGGGGGTTCAAGGACACGGTGAACGGCGAGAACGTGAGCCAGTTCATCGACAATTTCCGGGAGCTGAAGGTGATCGTGGAGGGGGCCAACGTCTTCTTCGACGACACATCTCGCGAGCGCATCGCCCGGGAGACCGGGATCCTGCAGATCAAGGACTCATCGGCCAACAAGGGCGGGGTGACGTGCAGCGCTATCGCCGAAGTCCTGAGCGCTTTCCTGCTGGGGGAGGACTACGAGCACTTCCTGGTTCGCAATGCCCGGACGCGCTCGGGATTGATCCGGTCGGTGCTCGACCTCATCGCGGGCAATGCGGTGGCCGAGACCCGCATGCTGTTGTCCCTGCACGGGAGCACCGGCACGCCGCTGTACTCGCTTTCCATCCAGACCAGCGAGCAACTCCTGTCCCTGCAGCAGATGCTCTACGAACGCATCGAGGACATCCTGCGCCGTCCCGCCCTGGTGCGCGAAGTCATCGCGCGGTATGTGCCCGAGGTGCTCATGGAGCACCTCGGGCCGACGAAAATCATGCGTGTGCTCGGCAAGCCCGAACTGCAGGCGTACAGAAACGCCATTGTGACCAAGAAGCTGGCCGCAATGGCGCTTTACAGGCACGCATCGGACTGGGATGATTTCCTCGCACGTCTGGAGACGGATTTCGCGGGAGAACTGGGACGGCTGCTCCAGGAATGACGCGCGTGACTTTCGCAGGCACGTTCAGGCGCCGGGCATGGCGTGCATCGGGCCGCTGACGAGCTCTTCCCAGTTCGGGCAGAGCGGCTGGAGTCCGTTGCTCTCGAAGACGACCCGCCAGCGTTGCCGCTGGTCCTCTTCGATCAGCCACGGCTCGAAGCCCAGCCGCAGGTAGGTTCTGATTGCGGGCACCCGGAAGTCATCGGTCTGGAGCACGGCGCGTGATCGCCCCTCGAACACGAACCGGTGCAGGACTGCCAGCGACACCATGTGTCCGAGCTTCTTGCCGGAGTGCGCCGGGTCAGCGCCCACGTAGTGGACATAGCCGGTCTCGGCGCCCCACTCGGGTCGGTACCAGGCCGATGCGGTGGCCACGATTTGCCCTTCGCAGGTGATGAAAAGCACCCGCTCGGGCGAGCAGGCGGCATCGCGTCCCATGACATCGAGGAAGCTCCAGGCGGGCTCTCGCTGGCCAAAGGACGCGGCCATCACCGCCTCCCAGCCTGCCTCATCTCCGGGCACGAAATGCCTCAGCGCGTATCCGTCCGGCAGTTCCACCGGCGGCAAGTCGGCCAGGCTGTGCTTCACCATCACCAGTTGCATGTAGTCGGCTCCTTGCCGGACAGGTTAGGCCTCAGCGACGCGCAGGTCCGGAATCGCCTTCCCCGCCCACTTGCGTTCCTTGCGGCCGAGCCCCGCATCCGTAACCAGATGATCGATCTGAGTCCAGTCCGCGAACTGCACCAGCGCGCGGCGTGCGAACTTGCTGCTGTCCGCCACGAGCCAGGTCTCGCCCGCGCCGTCAATCATTGCCCTCGAGATCGCCGCCACCCGGAGGTCCGACGTGTACGCGCCGCCTCTGTCCACCGCATCCGCGCCGAGAATCGCCAGGTCGGGCCGGAAAAGACGCAGGTTGTCTTCGGTCAAAGGGCCTGTGAGGTCGGGGCTCTCCTGCCGCACGTTGCCCCCGAGCAGTATCAGGTCCAGGTTATCGTGGGCCTGCAGTGCCGATGCGATCGCCAGCGAACTCGTGATCACGCAGAGTCGCGACGTCCCCGCGATCGCCCGCGCAACCTCGAGTGTTGTGGTTCCCGTGTCGAGCACCACCGTCATCCCCGGCTGCACTACCCCCGCCATGTGCCGCGCGATGGCCTGTTTCTGCTCGATGCACTCCTGCGCGCGTTCCCGGAAGCTGAACTCGATCACACCCGCCCGGGAGAGAATCGCCCCGCCATGGGTGCGTGTGACCGGTCCCTCCCGGGCCAGGGCATCCAGGTCCCGGCGGATCGTAATCGGCGAGACCCCGAACTGCCGCGCAAGCTCCCCCACCGACAGTTCCCTGCCGCCCTGAAGCTGCTCCAGGATCAACCGCTGCCGAGGGTTCATGCGCTGTGCTCGACCTGCTCCAGCGCTTCGGCGATGCGCTCAGTCACAAACCCCACGACTTCGCGGCATGCGGTGATTGGCAGCTTGGTCAGTGCTGTCGGCGGACACTCGGACTTGTACGTCTGGACGCTGATGTCGAACCCGCGGGCGTTCAAGATCGCGGTGAAGGCCTTGGCGGTTTGCAGGTCGCGGAACGCGATGCCGCCCATATGCCGCCTGCCAGTGATGCCCGCCACCGTGCTCGGATACCGCGCGGCCAGTGTCCGCAGGCCGCCTTCATACTCGTCCCCGATGGCGGCGACCGCATCCGCACTGTCCTGCGCCCAGCGCATGGTCACGAGATACGCCAGCGAGGCAAGTTCCTCCTGGCCATTTGTGACCAGCGCGCCGAACTGGGGCAGGGAGTCCATCCCGGCGCTGAAGAGCAGTCGGGAGGCCGGGTACTCCCCGCCTGGGAAGCCCTTCCCGAGGACCACCATGGACGGGCGCAGACCGTACTCACGGTACTGGAACAGCCCCGGCGCCCACAGGCACGACTGGATTTCATCCACCATCGTGGGCACGTCGTGCTCGGAGCACAGTTCATACGCGCGGTGCAGGAATTCGGGGGACAGGAGCACCGCCCCGTAGTTCATCATCACGATCTCGTGCATGAACCCCGCGATCTTGTACGGAGGCTGCTCAAACTGCGCAAAGGCCGCATCCAGGTCTTCCACACGGTTGGGCCTGACCGGGCAGACGCGAAGCATCTCGCTGCCGGCCATGGTCCCCGCTAGTTCGGGCCACATTCCGCGCAGGATCTGGGTCAGCACCGTGGTCCCGTGGTAATTGGCGAGCAGGCCTCCATCGTCGTTCCCCATGACGAGGAACACGGGAACGCGGCCGCTGTACGCTGGCTCGGGGGAGTCGTCCTGCACCCGGTAGAACCGCGCCAGCATCATCTTTACCCCGGCCTCCACCGCAAGGCTCCCGGTCTCCAGGTTCAGGACCCGGTTCAGG
>JAGPGE010000649.1 GCA_018056145.1 Armatimonadota bacterium | reverse complement strand
CTTGCCCTTGATGTCCCACAGCGCCATGTCCACCCCGGACAGCGCATTGTTCATCACCGGGCCGCTGCGCCAGTAGGCGTTGACGTGCACGGTCTGCCAGATGTCCTCGGAATTGCGCGGGTCGCACCCCACCAGGAGCGGCTTGAGGAACTCGTCCACCACTACGCGCACCGCTGAATGGCGCTGGGTAAAGGTGGCGCAGCCAAGCCCGTACAGCCCGGGCTCGGAGGTCTCGATCTTCACCACGACAAGCCGGCGCTGGATACTTCCCTCACCGGGCGAGGTGGTGATTGCGCGAACGTCGGTGATCTTCGGCGCGGGCATGAAGGGTCACTTCCCATGGACATGCTGCGGTGGTTGGCGCTCTGCGATACACCATTTCCTTCCCCGGTGGCGAAGTCCTCCCCGGCGCGCGTACCCACTACCCGCGTGGGGTGCTCCGTCCCCCAGCCGTGGGGTGTGCGCGCCGTCAAGCGCATGGGGCCCCACGGAGCCCGGAACGTGTCACGGGGCCCGTCATGGCGACAGCGGGCGGCCGCTTTGTGGCGATGATAGTCGTCACCCGCGTCAGCACCTATTCGCGGAATGTGGCCGTCTCCCACTGGCACCAAATAACCCTTGCGCCGCCGCGCCGGGTGGTGTACCGTCCGCACGTTGACACTGCTGCGGCCTGATCGGTCGCGCTGCAAAGGAAGGGCGCGCGCGAAGTGAACGCAAGTCTCGCCGGGAAGGTCGCGATCGTCACCGGGTCGTCGTCGGGCATAGGCCGTGCCACCGCACTTCGCCTGGCGGATGACGGGGCGGCGGTCTGCGTGGTCGCGAACCACAATGCCGAAGGCAGCGCCAACACGGTCCAGACCACCGAGAACCGCGGCGGCCGAGCCACCTTCGTCCAGGCCGACGTTGGCCTCGCCGAAGACTGCGACCGCATCGTCGCCGCCACCCTCGAAGCCTTCGGGCGCATCGACATCCTCATCAACAACGCGGGAATCACCCGCGGCAGGCCCTTGCCGGAGCTTGAGGAAGACCTCTGGGACCGGGTGATGGACACCAACCTCAAGAGCGCCTACCTGATGAGCCGCCGCGCGGTCCCCCACATGCTCGAGGCAGGCGGCGGCGCGGTGGTGAACGTCTCTAGCGTACACGCAGTGGCCACGTTTCCGGGCTACGCGGTGTATGCCGCCTCAAAGGCCGGGCTGGACGGGCTGACACGCGGGCTTGCGCTGGAGTTCGGCTCTCGCGGCATCCGTTTCAACTCCGTTCTTCCCGGCACCATTGACCTGTCCGCGTATGATCGCCGGAGCAATCAGGCCGCCGACCCGGCCACCTGGCAGCCCCGCCCCAGCCCCGCGCAGGTCATGGGCCGGACCGGCTCCGCCGACGAAGTCGCCGCCGCAATCGCCTTTCTCGTGTCACCCGACGCGTCCTTCGTCAACGGGGCTTCGCTGACCGTTGACGGCGGGCTTCTCTGCCTGCTGAGGGATCACTGACCATGAAGATCACGCGCCTGGAAACCTTCTTCGTCAAGCCCCGCTGGCTATTCCTCAAGGTGCACACCGACGAGGGCCTTTGCGGCTGGGGCGAACCCATCGTGGAGGGCTGGTCGCAGACCGTTGCGGCGGCGGTGCAGGAGATGGGCCGCTATCTCATCGGCCAGGACCCGCGCCGCATCGAACATCACTGGCAGGCCATCTACCGCGGCGCGTTCTACCGCGGCGGCCCGGTGCTCACCAGCGCCCTCAGCGGCATCGAACAGGCCCTCTGGGACATCACCGGCAAGTGGTTGAGGGTACCCGTCTACCAGCTTCTCGGCGGAGCGGTGCGGGACAAGATCCGCGTTTACGCCCACGCAGGGGGATCAACGCCCGAACAGGCGCGAGACTCCGGGCGCTCTGCCGTTGAGCGCGGGTTCACCGCAGTGAAGACAGGACTTTTCGAAGCCGCCCGCTTCACCGAAGGCCCCGGCTTCATCGACCGCGCCGTAGAGCGCCTCGCGGGATTGCGCGAAGGCGTCGGCGAGAACGTGGACATCGGCATCGATTTCCACGGCCGCGTGGGGCCCGCTCTCGCAATCCAGCTTGCGGCGGCCCTGGAACCATACCACCCTATGTTCATCGAAGAGCCCTGCCTGCCCGAGAACGTGGATTCGCTGGTTCAGATCGCCCGCAGCACGACAGTCCCCATCGCCACCGGCGAGCGTCTGTTCACCCGCTTCGGCTTCCGCGAAGTGCTTGAGAAGGGCGCGGCCGTCATCCTCCAGCCCGACGTCTCCCACTGCGGCGGCATCTCCGAAATGCGCAAAATCGCGTCCATGGCCGAGACCTACTTCGCTGCGATCGCGCCCCACTGTCCCCTCGGCCCCATCGCACTCGCGGCATGCCTGCAGGTGGACGCCTGCACCCCCAACTTCCTGTGCCAGGAGCAGGTCTGCCTGGGCGAAGGGTACCTGAAGAACCCCTTCACGGTCGAAAACGGCTACGTGGCCACACCAACCGGGGCCGGTCTGGGCATTGAAGTGGACGAGGAAGCACTCGCGGAGCAGCTATATGACGGCGCGTGGGAGAACCCGCGCCTGTGGCACGAGGACGGATCGGTCGCGGACTGGTAACCCGCCGGACGCTAACTCGTCGGCGCCCTGAAACTCTCCCGCAGACCGCTCCCCGGCGCGTTCGGCGCAGGCGGGGACAGTTTCGGGTTACCCGCGGGTGCGGCCGGCCGCGCGCCGCGCGGCGACGTCATCTGATCGCAGCTTGTCACCGCCGTATTGGACATGAGCAGTTCGCTAAGGAGCGGGCCCTGGCAGTGCCCCTGCTCGTCCAGCAAGTGCGGCGCGATCACGAAGATGATGTCCCGCTGGGCCCGTTCCGTATGCCGGGACTGGAACAGTTTCCCGATAATCGGCAGGTCCCCCAGAACAGGCAGCCTGCTCACCGAGGTGCTGGTGGTCTCCTGCAGCAGCCCGCCGATTACGATGGCCTGTCCGCTGCGTACACGCACGTTGGACTTCACGCGCCGGATCGTGATCACCGGAAGCCCCTCAACACCTTCGCCCGTCACGTCGGCCACACTGGGCTCGATGTGGCACAGGATCTCTCCGGTCTCCGTCACAACCCGCGGTGAGATGGTCAGGCGAATCGTGGCATCCACCTTCTCCAGCCGCGTGTACGCATACGCCGCCGACCCCGTGAGAAGACTGAAGTACTGCTCCGTGCCCACCTCAATCTCCGCCTGCTCCCCGTCTGCCGCAACGATCCGCGGATTCGCCCGCAGCGTTGCCTTGTTGTTCCGCAGGAGCGCCTTCAGACCCGCCAGGATGTTGCCGGGCACTGGACTTGGGCCAGTTCCGGGCCGACTGTCACCACTGACGCCATTCGCATTGGACTGGTAGTTTAGCAGGCCGCTGGCGGTATCCACCGCGATATGCGTGGTCGCCGCCGCCAGACCGTAACTGCGCACATCCGCCGCATTCGCTTCGAGCACCAGCGCCTCGATCATCACCTGCACCGGCGCGGCGTCAAGCTCCGTTAGCAGTGGCCGTATCGCCGCGATGATCTCCTCAGGCGCATAGACCAGGCACCGTCGGGTCTTCGCATCCACCGTAATATACTGCGAGTACTTCTCGGGCAGCAGCTTCTTCACGTCCCCAG
>JAGPGE010000648.1 GCA_018056145.1 Armatimonadota bacterium | reverse complement strand
GCCACCACCTTGCTGCACGCATCACACTCGCAGGCCCCGTTCCCGTCGTTCTGCGAGACGTCAAAGATCGGGACCTCGGGCCGCTCCTGCATCCACTGCAGGACGCGCTGTGTGGCGATGCGCAGGACGTCGGGGTTGGTCAGGCACAGTTGTCCGTGGATCGTCTCGCGCGTTCGTTGTCCTCCCACGAGGCTGAAATACTCGGGGTGCTCATCGTAAAACTCCGCGGGAGGGACAAGCTCACAAAAGCTGTGGACGTACGGATGGATGACCACCTTGCCGCCGGTCTCCTCGTCGGCCTGGCTGAAGGGGCCGTTGAGGCGCTGGCGAGCTGCGATCTGCTTGCCAAAACTGTCCCAGTACAGGGTCTCGCGGTACATCATTGGCGGCGTGTGGGTGAAATCCATGCGGGGCACGGCAACGGTCGCCCGCTTCGGCACCACCGTGCAGTCGTGGGCCAGGAACCGGACGCCCAGGTACTTCTCCAGGAGCACGTAGACGCTGTAGAGCCGCCCGCGCAGGCCCTCGCCGGTGAGGATCAGGTCATCGCCATCGGCCAGAATGTGCACGCCGTCAGGACCGGGCGGAACCCGGCGCGCCTGCGGAAGCGACGCCAGCCGCTGTGTCGCGCCTATGAAGATCGCGGGACCGGCGCCGCGTGTCGCCTCGTCTTCGATCGGCAAGGCGACGCCGCTCATCTCCTGCAGCAGCGACTGAAGTTCCCGGGCGGCGTAACTTTCCACCGGCAGGGCGTCGTCGGGAATCACGATACGATACGCGCTGGCGCCATCGCGGACCAGGACCAGATCGGCAGCGTCCGCGGCGAAGGCAAGCGGTGCGAGGACGAGGAGCAGATGGATGAGCATCGAGGGCACCCGTTTGAGTCGGACGTTCGGCGGCGTGGAGCACACCGTGTACACCACAGGGCTGGTTCGCCGCAGCGCATCTGCCTGCCTGCTTCTCGGGAGGAAGCATGCTCCCGCCGCTCGCGCTGTGCCTGTCATTCCCTCACGAACACGAACCGATCCACGTAGATCGCCTTCACGTTCTTCGGGTCCACACCTCCGGTGGTGCCTATCCACATGTCAACGCCCGACACGAAGTCGTGGGCGCCCAGGTCGTAGACCCGGTACTGCCCGTCGGTGATGCTCTCGGCCAGCGCGGCTACCTCATCGGTGGGAACGTTGGGGTCGGGGACTGCTCCGGCCTGCCCCTCCAGGCGCTGCGAGATTCCGCGCAAGTTCCGGGCAGCATTGGTGTCGTAGACGCCGCCTGTGAACGCCACGCCGGACTGTGCAAGGGCTTCGACGCGGATCACCGCATAGGCATGCCAGCGACCAGACACGCCCTTGCGGGGAAGCTCTCGGACCTGCACTGCCCAGCTGACCACTTTCGGGTCCAGGCGCGCCGCCGCAGAGTTGGACGCACTCGGGTCAGGCACCAACTCCGCGCCACCATACAACGACATCCGGTCCTCCTGGATATCCACCACTGTCTCGGGCGCAAGTTCTGCAAATGGTGCTGGAAGCATCACGGGCTCTCCGGCGAGGAAGCGCTGGTACCGCTCATCAGACGCCAACAGCAGTCGTGGCGGCACTTCCTCGCCCGCATGGCGCGTCTCCGCCAGGTACTCCGTCAGCGTCGGGGTTCTCCCGTAGCCGATGCGCTCCACGCCCTGGGCCCGGGCCCGCTCGGTGAAGGCATCGAGGGCTCTCGCGAGGTCCTCCGGTCCCTCGAATGGAATCTGCTTCGCCTGCGCGGTGTGACGGTAGCCGGCGTATCCACACAGCCACTGGTGATCGAGAGACAGCCGTGCGCGCTGGACGCGCGGCTCAAGGATCGCGTCTCCGGCAACGGCGGCGCTGGCCGCGTCCATCAGTTCAGTCGCCCGGTTCATCGTCTCCAGGTCCAGCCACTCCGCATCGCGCGGGCCGCTGAAACTGCGGACCCTGTGGTCGCCAACCCGGTCCGCCAGCAGCTTGAGGTAATCCTCAATGAACGGCCCTGCCGCCCCGTAGTATCCCTGGCAGAATTCGTGTATCAACGCGCGGTCGTCCCGTTCCGGGTCCCACATCAGTTGCGAAAGCAGCCACGTGTGCAACTGGTCAAAATCGCTGAGCGGGCTGGCCCCGTGGCTGTGCTCGCAGAACACACTCACAGCGCCACTGCGCCTGTAAAGGCGCAGGTCCTGGCCGTAGATGAAGGCCCGTGGCTCCGGGGTGAAGGGGTTCAGCAGGTTCGCGGTGTAGTCCCAGATATACAGATTAGGGGCCACCGCCGACCATGCTTCGAGGTCGTCCAGCACGGAAGCGTTGGCGGGGTGCTCCAGGGGTTGCGTCGCAGAGCGCTCGATCACGGCCAGCCGCACAATCACATTGCTCCGAGGCCGGATCGACCTCGGCGGCTTGCGGGTGTGCATGTAAGCCAGGGTCTCGATATGGAAGCCCGGGAACTCCTGCTCCACCACTTCCGCCACCCTGTTGATGGCGTAGAGCAGCGATCCGGCGGGCGAGCCCTCGGCCTCGTCCAGAGCCCTGCACCGGTCGCAGCGGCAGTGGCCCGTCCAGTCGTTCTGCGTCACGGAAATCATCCCGGCTTCCGGGTCCCGGCGGATGCGCGCTAGAACATTGCGCGCGAGTTCCGCGATCATCTCCTCATTCGTGAGGCACAGTTGGGCTTTCTCCCACCGCCGCTGACCGCCGATCTCGCTGTACCAGTCCGGATGGTCCTTGAAGTATCTGTCTGGTGGCATCAGCCCGTAGAACGTGTGACACCAGCCGATCAGGTTGTAGTGCCCGCCCCAGACTGGCGGAATCCTCGTGAAATGCCCGTTCTGGCGCATTCGCACCGCAAAGAGCGGGACCGCGTCGGTCTCCTCCCAGACAAAAGGCCGGATCGCCGAGCACAGGGTCTCGCGGTAGATGAACGGGGGTGTGTAGCGAATGTCAAGCTGACGCACACTCAACACACGGCGGCCCGGCACGGTCTCGGCCTCCGGAGTCCACCATCGCACACCGACCTCCCGGGACAGGAATTCATAGACCGCATACAGCGTTCCCCGCTTCGATCCTTCTGCCCCGCTCAGGACCAGGTGCTCCCCCACGGTCCTGATGACGATCCCGTCGTCGCCGAGACCGGCAGGACCGGTGCGCGTCAGGTCAAGGTCGGGATCTACCGCCTTCGCAGCGCCCGGGCCGACAGCGATCACCGGCTGTCCGCCGGCGTCCGGGGCAGTCGTGATGCTGAAATCCGCGGTCGTGGCTTTCTGCAAGTACGCTGCGAGCTCTCGCGCGGCATTCTGCTCGGGAGCGGATGCATCGCCGGCGACCACGATCCGGTACTGCGTCTGGCCGTCCCTCGACAGCACCAGATCCGCGCCCCCGACAGTCTGCGCCGACACGGGGCAGGAGCGAAGCGACAGCACACACAGGAACGCTGCGACCTGCACGGACACGGCCCTGATTCCTTGCATCGACATCACTCCCGTCTGCAGGTGACGACAGACTATGCTCCGACGCCTCTGAAGGTACCGACCGCTCTTCTACTTGTCCACCTGCGCCGCCATCACCTTTCGCCGGTTGCCGACTTCCTGGCGGCGGGACGGTCCCATTTTGCCGTGGGAGGTTGAGCTGACATCGCGCGCTGGGGAATCAC
>JAGPGE010000647.1 GCA_018056145.1 Armatimonadota bacterium | reverse complement strand
CGGCGGACGCGCTGTGCAACTCTGCAGGGCGCTCGTACGTCACCGGACGCACCGGGCCTCTTACCGGCGAGAAGACTGATCACTCCAGTCGAGACCGGAAAGCATCTCGGCGCGTCTTGTCGAGAACAATCCAGAGTTCCGCCCTAAAGTCCAGGGATTCACAGAGTCACAGGAGCGCGCTGTCGAAGCCGGGCGTGGACTCGACCTCAACGAACGCAGCAGGAAAGCCTCTATCGTTGATCCAGATCACATCGATCATTCTCGCACGGCGCGTGAGATGCTGATAGGTGAGCGCAGGCGTCTCACGTAGAGAGGAAGCCCCCCGATCGGGCCGCCGAGGCAGTGTCGATTCCGGTCCTGCGCCAGTACGTGCGTCCTGAACCCGCGGGATTTGCCCAGCTCAACGGCCGTTCCGTGGAGGTAGGCGTGGTCAAACCCGGCAGCGGGGTCTGACGCCGGTGAAACGGTCGCGCCTCCCCCCCGACCCGAGCCAGTATCTCGGTCCGTGACTCGCACAGGCCTCAAAGTACCGGCCTAACTCGGAACAAGAGCGGGTCAGTCTGCACTATGCGCTCATCTCCTGCGGCAGAGGAACGGGCGTCAGTCCCGCGGTGCATCGGATTGCGGCAGCGAGTCCAGGAAAGCCGCTCCGGCCTGCCCAAACTCGCTGCGGCTGGGCTCACGGCCGTGCGCGGCGCGGAACTCGGCGATGAACTCCCGCGCCCAGGCGTAGAACCGCGCGTGAGCGTGATACACCGGCTGCTTCTCGCCCCTATCGTCGATGAGCCAGAAGCCCCGCTGCTTCCCATCGCGGACCTCGTTGTTAAACATCTCCCAGTAGAGCGCGAAAGGGCAGCCCCATTCCAGCGCGACGCGCATGACCTGGCGGGACTTTTTGTCCTGCTGCGCGGGGCTATTGATCTCCGCCGGGAACCCGTACTCGCCGATGAACACGCGCTTTCCGGCGATGCCCTCCTTCGGTGGGAGCTTCGACTCGATGTGGTTCAGCGCCGCCCCAAGAGTCTCCGGATCGTTCTGAGTGTCATAGGCGGAGTACGAGACGAAGTCCACACTTGTGTGGGGAAGCACATCATTGGTTACGCACTTGCGGCCTTCGAGCCCGATCTTGACCAGATTGACCTCGCAGTAGTTCCAGACCTCGACCCCGTGGTGTGGCGTGTCGCGCTTCGCGTCATCCACCGCCTTCTGCCGGGCGTTGAGCCAGTCGATCATCCCCTGCACTGCCGCGGGCGTCACGCTGTCGTCGGTCTTCGTGTCATACCCGTCGCGCAGGTGCCAGTCGCCCTCCCAGTGCCCCAGGTAGAAAGCCTTCCCTGAGCCGCTGTAGGTCTTCAGCAGGTGACACGCGACGTCGTAGATCTCCTGGCTCTGGCGCGCAGAGTCCTCAGCTGAATACCCGTTCTTCCACCATCCCGGCGCGAATGGGTAGACCCAGATCAGGTAGTGAGCGAAGGGCATGTCGAGGACCGCGCGGTGGGTTGGCTCGTCGCGGACGAGGGCAGTAAGGCTGTCGATACCGTCCGTCTTGGCCGGCACATTGCCCCGCTCTCCGTGGTAGTTCGAGCCGATCCCGAACTTGATAGTGTTGGAGCCCATCTCCAGGATCGCTTCGGCGGTCTCAAGGAGGCGGGGTTTGTCGGTGAACTGGTACGAGGGGCTGAAGGTCTGGGTGCCGATGACGTACTGGAAGGCATCGGGCACGGGCCTGCGGGTGGAGACGGGCGGTTCCTCGGCGCTGCACAGGGCAGTCAGCCCGGCCAGGCAGCCCAGAACTACAGCGTGGAACAACATGAAAAGCCTCCTGCGCGTGCGGGTTACTCGGTGCACGTGTAGGAGACTTCCCGAATAAGCGGGAGCAGACCTCCACGCCCGCCATTGCATTGGGTTCAGCCTTCGCCTTTTCCTGTGGCCGAGTAGAAGGCTCTGCCGCCGACCTCCTGCAGCATGATCTCACCCGTCCTCACCAGCCGGTCGGTGTACTTGAGGACCTCGTTGCGGTGCATGCCCAGCCCGGAGGCGATGTCATCCAGAGTACACGGCCGGCGCCGGAGCAGGTCCAGCACCCTGTCCGCACCCGTCTCCCCGGGCGCACTCGCGGCAGGCAGCGGGTGATCCGCGACCACCTCGACCGTGCCCGTGAACAGCTCTGCCAGCACGTCGAGATCCCCCAGGGATACGCCGCGCGCTTCCGGTTCGGCTGGAGGCCGTGCGATGGTGTTGATCTGGACCCTGTCGGGCTTGATCTTCGCTGCGAGGGCCGCGATCTTGGCCACCTGGACTGGGCTGGAGGTGATGCCTGCAAGCAGGAAGACCTCCAGCCAGATCTGTCCCGTGTAGCGCTGCCTGAAGTCGATCAGTCCCTGCACCATGCGCGGGAAGTTTATGTCAGGGTGGGGCCGGTTCACCGCCTGAAAGGTCTCCTCATCCCCGGCGTCCAGCGACGGCGCCACGAGATCGGCCATGCGGACTGCATCAGCCACCTCGGGCTGCCACAAGAGCGATCCGTTCGTCAGAACCGCGACTGGGACATCGCTGACCGCCCTGATGCCGGCGATCACCTGCTCCAGGCCACTGTGCAGTGTCGGCTCGCCTGACCCGGAGAGAGTGATGTAGTCCGGCGCCGGACCGGTCTCGAGGGCTTCCCGCAGGTCTGCGAGAACGCGGTCCGTGGGCACGTACTCATCGCGCTTCACGGTCTTGCATGTCGTCCGCCCCAGTTGGCAGTAGGTGCAATCATACGAGCAGGTCTTGTACGGAATGAGATCAACCCCGAGTGACCTGCCCAGTCGCCGCGAGGGTACGGGTCCAAACACCAGCGACCGGCTCGTCGTCTCCACCGAACCTCGCTTCCTTTCGCGAGCCGCTTCATCAGTGCTCGCAGGAACTGTCGCCCGACTCCAGCGTCCCGGCCGCGAAATCAGCCAACGCCGCGGTCGCATTACCGCTGACCCCTGCGATGAACTGGATCCCCGCTTCCTTCAGCATACCCACGGCGCGGGGCCCCGCGCCTCCAGCGAGAACGCATTCGATCCCCTGCTCCCGCATGATGCGCGGCAGGAGACCTGGCTCATGCCCCGGGTTCACCAGGTCCGGGAGCCTGTCTATACTCGTCCCGCTCACCTCGGCGACGAGGAACCTTTCGCAACGGCCGAAGTGAGGGCTGACCGTCTCGCCATCACAGGCTACAGCTACTCTCATGCGACATGACCTCCCTGAAGAAGCAATAGGCGGGTTCTAAACACCAGACATCTATATGTTTATAGCACTTATCGGTCCACGGGGAAAGGGGATCGTTCCGGTCCCTATCCGCCAGGTCTCGCGATAGAGCACAGTAACTTTAGCCCTGAAAACCTTGACGTACAAATGTTTGTCGCGTAATCTTTCCTATTAATTGCGGAGGTACAGACCGATATGTGCCCGTGTACCGGTCGCATCCCTGAGCAAAGATTAGGAGGTCTGGTCATGAAGCGCCACGGTTTCACCCTGATTGAGTTGTTGGTCGTGATCGCCATCATCGCGATCCTGGCAGCCATCCTGTTCCCCGTCTTCGCCAGAGCCCGCGAGAAGGCCCGGCAGTCCAGCTGTCAGTCGAACCTGAAGCAGATTGCCCTCGCCGAGTTGATGTACGTGCAGGAC
>JAGPGE010000646.1 GCA_018056145.1 Armatimonadota bacterium | reverse complement strand
AGCTCCAACGGCCGGCACGGAGGCCCGGCAACGCTCCTGTATGAGGACGGGACCAGCGCGCCGGCGGTGCTGGAGTTCAGCGACTGGTGCTTCGGGCCGGGCTCGCGGGAGACCACCGCCTTCCGGGTCGACCACCGCTACGTCGACGGTCGCCCGGCTGAACCCGCGGTTCACATCTGGCTGCAGCGCATTCCTTTGGATCCGTCCAAGCCGCTCAGGGGGATCATCCTGCCCAACGAGGCCAACCTCCACGTGTTCGGCCTCGCCTTCACCGAGAGCGTGGCCTATGAGACCGACTGGGGCTTCGCGCTGCTCAATGACTGCAAGTACGGGTTCGACGTCAAGGGCAACGTCATGCGAATGTCGCTGCTGCGCGCCTCGTATGACCCGGACCCCACGCCCGACCAGGGGAGGCACCGCATCCGCTTTGCGATCATGCCCCACCTGGATGACTGGCGCGAGGGAGAAGTGCCTCGGCGCGCACTGGAGTTCAACCAGCCGCCCATCGTGCGGGTGGTGGAGTCGCACCCCGGGACGCTCCCGTCTGCCTACTCCTTCGTCCGGGTGGAGCCGGCGGAGATGATCCTGTCGGCCTTCAAGCGCGCGGAGGACGGGAACGGGTTCATCGCGCGGGTCTACAACTCGGCTGGGGTGGGAGGAACGGCGCGGATCATCTGCAACCTGCCCTTCGGCCGGGCGGAAGCCTGCAACCTGCTGGAGCAGGCGCGGGAGACCAACTCGGCGACCGTGGACGGCCCGGTGGTGAGCCTGGACCTGGAGGGCCGGCTACACGGGACGGTGCGCCTAGTGCCGTAGCACAGCCGCCGACCGGGGCGGTCAGCCTGCGCGAATGGGGGTCACCCGCCGCGGGAAGGCGGCGGTCACACCTCAGACACCTGCCGGTCAGCCGCCTCCAGCCATTCCGGCCTCACAGTGATGCCCCAGCCCGGTCCTTCAGGGAACTCCGCTTCACCGCCGTATGCCCGGGGCATGGGGTCGTAGATGCCCGTCATCGATTCCTGCGATTCGATGGAGTACTCCATGAACGGCCCGGCATTGGGGATCGCGCGCAGGATGTGCATGGTGAACACCTGCAGCATGGAACGGTTCGCCGCATGCGGGACGCACAATAGCCCAGCGTCAGCCGCCATCCGCGCCACCTGCATGAGCCGCGCGACGCCGCCCACATAGCACACATCCGGCTGGGCGATGTCCACGGCGCGCATGGCGATCATCCGCCGCCATTGGTGCAGGAAACAATCCTGCTCTCCTCCAGCCACGGGAACCTGCAGTGACTCGGCCACCTGCGCCGTCCACTCGTACTCCCAGTACGGGCAGGGCTCCTCGAAGTGCACGACCCCGTTGGCCTCCAGCATGTAGCCGACCTCGATAGCCCTCTGGGCCGTGTAGCAGCCGTTGGCATCCACGAGCAGCGCCACGTGGTCGCCCACTGCCTTGCGTACCGTGGGGACGAGTGCCTCGGTCCGCCCGGGCCATTCATCCTGGTTGTGTCCGTTGACCTTGCCGATGCGCAGCTTGAACGCGCGGAAGCCCTGATCGTCGCGCAGACGTGCCATGCGTGCCGCTTCGTGTTCCGGCGAAATGCTCCGACTCATGCTGGACCCGTACACGGGCACCGGCCCAGGAGTGCCCCCGAGCAGTTCGCAAACAGGCCTTCCTTCCAGCTTCCCGCGCAGGTCCCACAGGGCGGTGTCCAGGCCCGAGAAGGAGCGGCGCACGTAGCTGCCCGGGAACTTGTAGTTCGCCTCCATGACCCGCGCTGCGAGGGCGTCTATCCCGAAGGCATCCGCTCCCAGCGCCACGGGAGCCACATGACGGTGCAGCACCAGCGCGGAAATGTCCGCGTTGAAGGGCGCCATCTGCCCGAAGCCTTCGGAACCGTCCTCTGCGACCACCTTGACTACGCCGATGGCTCCGCTCGCATAGGTCTCGATCCGCTGGATCTTCATGGCTCGCACTCTCCCGCCCCCCGAAGTTGCCCCTTTCTACCCCAGCGCCACGTCAAGAATCATCATCACCACGAATCCGATCATCACGCCGCCAGTGGCCACATCGCGGTTCCCGCCGTTCTGTGACTCCGGAATCAACTCCTCAACCACCACGAAGATCATTGCGCCCGCTGCGAAGGCCAGCGCGTAGGGCAGGATCGCCTGGGCCACAAGCACGATGGCCGCGCCGATGACTGCTGAGACGGGCTCCACAACCGCGGAGAGCTGGCCATAGAAGAAGCTGAGACGGCGCGAGATGCCCTCGCGGCGCAAAGGCATGGACACTGCCAGGCCCTCCGGGCAGTTCTGGATGCCGATTCCGACAGCAAGGGCCATGGCGCCGGTGAGGGTCGCTTCCGGAAGCCCTGCCGCCGCTGCTCCGAACGCAACGCCGACTGCGAGGCCTTCGGGGATGTTATGCAAGGTGATCGCGAGGATGAGCAGCGTCGTGCGCCGCCAAGTCGTGTGTATGCCCTCGGCGTCCTGTGTTGCGAGCCCCGGATGCACGTGAGGCAGGAGCTTGTCCACGCCATACAGTGCGGCGCCACCCAGCAGGAAACCGATTGCGGGCGGAAGCCACGGGGGCAGTGGCCCGGCTTCGGCCATCTCGATGGCAGGCGACAGCAGCGACCAGTAGCTTGCCGCGACCATCACGCCCGCCGCGAAAGCCAGCATGCCGTCCAACAGCTTGCGGCTCGGCTCCTTCGCCAGGAATACACCGGAGGCGCCGAAAGCTGTTAGGCCCCAGGTGAGCAGCCCTGCGAGAAGCGCCTGGACAGCCGGATGCAACTGGCTAAATGACTCGAGCACGGCGAACCTCCTGGTTGCGCGGGGCCCTCATTGCCCGCGCTGGTCTCGCACAGGGACGGATGTAGGCGCGATCTCCGCGGTCAGGCCCTCGATCACTACCCCCGCCTCGCCCGGGTCCGTCGACGCGGTGATCGCCACTGCCGCAAGATGGCGCGGGTCGCGATCCTGCACGGTCAGCCCGCGTATCTCCACCCCTGCGCAGTTGTCCACGAGAACGGAGTCATATTTCGCCCGCAGCCGCCGCGCCTCCTCGCGAGTCTCGATGCGGTTATCGACGATCCGTACATCTCGGCAGGACCGTAACTCAATGGCCGGAGCGCCGAGATCGCGGAACAGATTGTCCTGTATGAGCAGGTTGTGGATCGCCCGGGCGCTGGAGAGCTTCCCGTCGCGCTGCTGCGAGTACAAGAAGATCGCGGGCAGGTACCCGCCCTTGCCGTTGAAGATGTTCCCTGTGATCGCAATGTCCCGCGACAGCGGGCCTTCCGCCCAGCGGGTGCTTTCGTGGTTGAGCGAAATCCCCCAGCCTTCCATCACCTCGAAAAGGTTCTTGGAGACCCTGACCCCGGCGGCACTCAGCAGTATCCCTCTCCCACGGAAGCAGCGGAAATGGCAGTTCGTGATGAGGGAACCGGCTCCACACTCCGACAGGTTGTACAGGCAGTCGGCGTCCTGCACGCCCTCTCCGGCGCGTAGGCCCTCCATCGGCCCATCGAGAACAACGCGATACGCCCAGCGGTCGGGTGCTTCCTCGACGGACAGCACAGTGGCCTGCCCCACCACACCCGCGGTGTCCACGTCCATGCCCTCCAGCCGGTCTCCCACAAGCAGCGTGTAGT
>JAGPGE010000645.1 GCA_018056145.1 Armatimonadota bacterium | reverse complement strand
CCGTAGGTGATGCCGTAGACTCTACGGTGCGGGCACCGCGTGGTGGCCTTGGCGAGCAGGCAGAACCAGCACTTGTTGCAGGTCTCGTGCACATCCAGGAAGGTGACCAGGTCGCCCTCGCGCACGGGGTCCCCGAAAGCGTCCGTCACCGGGCCGTTCAGGGCATCCAGCCTACCCACGTTGATGTGCCCGGGAATCAGCGGGTATGGCGCGCCTGACAGTCGCCCGTGGAGCAGGTGGACGTCGGTACCGCAGACCTCGGAGTACAGCGTGCGCATGAGCGCCCCGCCCGGTTCGAGTTCAGGTTCAGGGTAGTCGCGCACTTCCACGGGCTGGTTCGGAGCGGGAATCACGGCGGCCTTGACAGGCATGGCGGTTCTCCGTGTCATCGTGGTGCATGGGGCGGGATCAGGTTCAGGGCAGGCGCACCAGCAGTTCAGCCAGGGTCACCAGATCGAGGAGATTGTGCTCGAGAACAACCGCCATCTCGCGGGCATCGCCGGTCTCTACGAAGTCGTGGTAAGCCTGGGGGATCTCCGCGCCTGGAATGTCCCCGACCCGCGGCGGACGGCCGCAGATGTGCTCCTCCAGGGTCTGCAGGCGGCAGTCCGGCACCGACGGCTTCCAAACCCGCCGGGCTTCCAGTAGGAGATCAAGGTGTGCAGGTTCCTGGGGCTTCCCAACCAACGTAGCCGCCGCCCGCATCTGCACGTACGGCCAGTCGAAGCTCTTCCCGTTGAAGGACACCAGCAGGCCGCAGCGGTCCAGTTCACTCAGGAAGAGCTGAATCGCCGCAGGCTCCTCAGTGTAATCCCGCGCGAAGTACTGTCGCACCTGCAGCCCCTGCCCGGTCCAATACATGACGCCAATCAGGAACAGGGGGCTGCTCTGCAAACCGGTTGTCTCAAGGTCAACGAAGAGCACTTCCTCCGCAGCCAGACCGCGTGGCGCCAGTGACCTCAGCAGCGGATCATGCGGCGCATTGGCGAGCCGCCGGATGACACTGTCGCCAAGGTGCGCCCGGTCCGGGTCTCGCTCCGAGATGTCTTGTGAGACCACCCACACTGCGCTGCCGTCAGGCGCAAATGCCTCGCCCCCCGGCGCGAGGTCTTCCAGACGCGCGGGCACGCCTCCCTGTGCCCGCCGGGACCCGTCTGATGCCTGCTTTCGCTCCCCCAGCCTGCGCAGCCGGAAGTTGGCCGGTCTCAGGTCCCACGCCCAGTCACGTGTCCGGTCGCCATCATCGCGCGTCAAACGTCTCACCCTCGCATAGGAACACCTGTTCGCCTGTCCACGACCATTATAGGAGGCCGGGGACGTCCTCGCAAGGCCGGAGACGCACGCCCCTCACATACGCTATACTGTGGCCGGCTTCAGGCATCCACGTCTCTGCCGGAAGGTACAAGCGATGGCGCACGTCCACCCTCCCGCCCTGCCCGGCGTCTTCCTGACAGTTCTTTGCCTTACGGCGAGTGTCCCCGCATGCGCGGCGCTTGATTACCGTGTTGTGGGCGACCTCGATATTCCGGGAGCGTGGTCGCCGGGGCCCTGGAACAAGGCGCCGGGCAGTTGTACAGTGGTTCCGGGTGGCCCGGAGCCGATCGCTTCGGACACCGGCGAGCACGCCGGGAGTCTCGCGGTCACCGTGAACTGGCCCGGAGATGAGGAGTTCCGCTTTTTCTCGCTGGAACCCGGGACACCCTTCGTGCCGGTGCCGTACCAGGTGCGTCGCGTGAGTCTGTGGGTGCGCGGAACCGGGACGGCACATGCCCTCGAACTGCACTTCGACGACGCCGACGGCAAGGACGTCAAGCTCGGCCTTGGCAGGCTGGACTTCGGAGGCTGGAAGAAGCTGGGTGCGGATGTCCCCGGTGCAGCGAAGCAACCACTGACCCTCAAGTCCCTCACACTCCACAACTGGGACGACCGGCGCCCGGATGATCTGACCACTTTCATCTCCCGCCTGACCCTCGCCGTGGACACCGACCAGCAACTGCTCGATCTGCCCGACGCGCCGGCCCTGTCAGCGCGGCCAAGCAGCGAGAGCGGTCTGGTGACCGGGAAGACGGGTCTTGTTCATGTCTCGGCCTTCACCTGGAAGCCAGGCGCCGAGCTATACGAACTCCACCCGAAGCTGATCCCCTGGGAGGGACCGCCGACTGAACTGGCGCCACTCCCCGTCAGGCTGGCCGGCTCGTGGCGCACAGAGATTTCGGTGCCCATGGAGCGCTTCGGCCCGGTGACCGTGCGTCTGGAGCTCTGGGCGTCTGACAGGCAAGCCCCCGTTGCCGCCTGCGAACAGCGTCTCGTGCGCACACTCCCCGTGCCGCGTCTGGATGCGGTGCAGCGCTTCGGCTCTTCCATCGGCGTGAACACCCATCTCGCAGCCAAGTGGCCGATCCTCGCGGCCTGCGGCATCCACTGGGCGCGGGACTACTCCTGGGGCTGGCTGAAACAGGGCGAGACCGCACCTATCGGCAATGGTCTCGACTTCCGGGCAGTCTGGGATGCGGCCGACGCGGCCGGGATCACCATCCTGCCCATCGCCCAGGGATCCTTCCGGAATACCGAGGGCACTGGGTTCATTGAGGACGAAAAGGCAATCCGCGACGGCTTCGCGCGGTTGTCCAGGGCCTTCCCCGAAGCCCCCTACTGGGAACTGGATAACGAGGCCGAGTACGCTTTCCCCGACCGAAAGTTCGACCTATCCAATTACCGCGGTTTCATCCGCAATGCCGCCGAGGGCCTGAAGGACGCGGGGGACGCCAGGTTGGTGCTCAACGGCACGGCAGGCATACGGTACGACGATGAGCGCGCACTTCTCGACTCCCCGGAGCGCGACTTGTACGACGTGGTCAACTACCACTACTACACTGGCACAACCGCGCCCGAGGTCGCGACTGGTGACATCAATGTCGGCGGCGAGGACCGCGACCAGGGGATGACCTTCCTGGACCAGCTTCGCCGGATCAACCGCCTGGCTCATGGGGCGGGGAAGCAGGCATGGCTCACGGAAGTGGGCTGGGATGCCTCCCGGGGACCGACGGTTGGCGAGCGCCTGCAGGCCCTTTATCTCGCCCGCGTCTACCTGCTTGCGCGGCTGTGCGGCACGGATAAGGTATTCTGGTACTACGACCGAGACGTCGAGGGCCTTCCCGGCCGCTTCGCGACCTGCGGCCTGCTGGACCTGTCTCAGACCCTCCGACCCGCCGGCGCCGCGCTGGCCGCCGTGAGCTCGCTTACTGCCCGCGCGGAGCTACTCGGCTCGGTGGACATCGGCGAGGACCGCTGGTGCCTTGTCTTCCGCAGTCCGGACGGGTCCCTGATCGCCGCTGCGTGGTCTGTGCGCGCCGAACACCCGCTGCCCGCGGAACTGCAGGGCGTTCCCGCGCTGGACATCTTCGGCAACCCGGTGCAACCCGCGCGGATCACCCCGTCCCTGCAGTACTTCAGCCTCACCTCACTCCCGTCGGGCTGGGAAGGGCAACTGGGCGCTGACTGGCTGTCGCCGTCCAGCCTGATGCTGTCGGTCGGCGAGGAGATCGCCGTCGAGTTGAGACCCGGCAGCGGAATCCCCGAGGCCCTTCAGATCGCCGGGCCCTGCACTGCGGGCGAGTGGCGAACGGTCGGCGACCTGGCTCTGGCCACGATCACCTGCAAGG
>JAGPGE010000644.1 GCA_018056145.1 Armatimonadota bacterium | reverse complement strand
GTATCCAGCAGGTGCCGGGCCATCCCGAGGCGCATCGCGGCATCGCTGGACCAAATGCTCCCGCGGTTCGTGAGGGCATACAGGCACAGGAACAGCAGGAAAAGCCACAGCCCGGGGGATGTGGCGAGACGCGCTGCGCCCTGTGGCCTTGACCCGCGCGCGGGTTCCATCAAGCCGTGCCCTCCGGGTATGGGATCGAGTGCGCTTTACTGGGCGTGACCATGTTAGCCAGTCTGTGCGCAGGTGGCAAGCGACAGGCGAGGAGGGGTCTGACCGCGAAAAGTGGGTGGGGCATACCATCCGGGCACGACCCTCTCATCGACCCCGCGCCGCAATGCCGCATGCCGTTGTCGTAGCTTCACAGCCCGCGCAGCGGGACGCAGCCCCTGGAATCACGCAACAGAGAGCCCCACAAGCCCCCGTTCGGGTTCTCAAGGCGCAGTATGGGGCACGAGTCCGGGGGCTTCCGCCCCCGGCTCCAGGCTGTCGACCGTTTCGCGGGCTGCAAGGCAAGACCCAGGACCGGAAGGCGTGGAAATGCTCAGGCCGGCGATCAGACGACGGGTGATCACCCACAGAACCGAGTCCGACCCGCGAGGAGTGTCGCACTGGTACAGGCACCGGGTGCGTAACCGCGCGAATTCGGCTCCCGGAATCACAAGCCGGGGACCGGCGCGTTTCTGCCCCCGCGCGCCTGTCCCCGGCACCAATCGATCTCAGGGCGGGGACTACTGCGGCTTGTGCCCACCGTTGCGCTGCAGGCCATAGGCGATGCTGTCCACCAGCGCCTGCCAGCTTGCCTCGATGATATTCTCGTGCACGCCCACCGTGCCCCAGGTCTCAGTCCCGTCAGTGGTCAGAATGATGACCCGGACGCCGGTTGCCGTGCCGTGGGCGCCCTCCAGCACGCGCACCTTGTAGTCGATCAGCTCCAGCTGGTCCACCTTCGGGTACTTCTCGCGCAGGGCCTTGCGAAGGGCGAGGTCAAGCGCATGCACAGGACCGGTTCCCTTGGCGGCAGTGTGGAAATGCGATCCGTCGATGTCGATCTCCACCGTCGCCTCGGCGAAAGGCTCAGTGCCCTCCTCATGCTTCCCGGACAGGACCCGGAACCCGTGGAGCGTGAACAAGTCTCTTCGTTCGCCTTTCAGCTCCATGGCAAGCAGGGCGAATGACCCCTCCGCTGCCTCGAACTCGTACCCGCGATTCTCCAGGTCCTTCATCTTCGTCAGCACTTCGCCCACCAGCGGATCGCGACGGTCCAGATCAGGCCAGATCCTTTGTAGCTTGTTCACTACGGTGCTGCTGCCTGCAACATCGCTCACGAGAATCCGGCGCTCATTGCCCACCAGTTCCGGGTCAATGTGCTCGAAGGAATCGGCGCGCTTGAGCACCGCGTTCACATGCATGCCGCCTTTATGCGCGAAAGCGGAGTCGCCAACGTATGCCTGGCGGTGGTAATGCGGCAGGTTCGCCAGTTCGCTGATGTAGCGCGAGGCAGGCTTGAGGTCGCGCAGGTTGCCCTCGGGAAGGCACTGGATGCCCAGTTTCAGCTCGAGATTCGGGATAAGCTCGCACAGGTTGGCATTCCCGGCACGTTCACCGTAGCCGTTCATTGTCCCCTGCGCCTGGGAGCAACCCGCGATGATCGCCGCGAGGGTGCTGGCCACCGCGGTGCCGCTGTCATTGTGACAGTGGATGCCCACCGGCACGGACACCATCCCGAGCACGACCTGGCAGATCTCCGTGATCTGATGGGGCAGCCTGCCGCCATTGGTGTCGCACAGGCAGACGGCATCAGCCCCGCCGCGTACTGCTGCCTTCAGGGTCTCCAGTGCATACTCGGGGTTGGCGAGATAGCCGTCGAAGAAGTGCTCGCCGTCGAAGATCACCTGGGACACATTGGCCTTGAGATATGCCACGGAATCCTCGATCATCGCGAGGTTCTCCTCGAGACTGACCCGAAGGACGTCGGTGGCGTGCATGTCCCAGGATTTGCCGAAGATGGTGACAACCGGCGCGCCCGAGGCGATCAGTTCATTGAGATTGGAGTCTTCTTCGGGCTTGATGCCGCCGCGCCGGGTGCTGCCGAAAGCCGCGATCTTCGCGTGCTTCCACGTCTCTTCTTTCGCGCGCTGGAAGAACTCCCGGTCTCGCGGGTTGGTCTCGTTTGGCCAGCCGCCCTCGATGAATGCCACGCCGAGGTCGTCCAGCCTGTGGGCCACGCGCAGCTTGTCCTCAACGCTGAAGGCCACGCCCTCGCCCTGGCAACCGTCGCGCAATGTCGTGTCGTAGATCAGTACCTGCCGGCTCATGGTGTTTCCCCTTGCTCCTGTGTTCGGCAGCGCGCGGGGTGAAAGTTGGACCGCAAAGCAAAAGCCCGTCCCTGAAACAGAGACGGGCCGTGGAGGCTCGCGGTACCACTCTGCTTGATGGCGCAGGCTAACACCTGCGCATCCCCTCGTCCGGCACGGGCCGAGCGGGCCGATGCCGTCTGTTTGATAACGGAGCAAGCCTCCGGCGGAGCCTACTTGAGAGGCGTGTAGGGGCCACCTCGTTGGGTCCGCGGCTCAGGGGTGATATTCGCCGCCGTGTTTCCTGCCGGGCTCGCACCGTCCCCGGCTCGCTCACAGGGCATTCGGCGGGTACTCGTCCCCTTCGCTGCCGTTTGATGTTGACGACAATATAGCATGGCGACGCGTTTTGGACAAGGGATGTGATGCGCGCGGATCGGACCGCGCAAAGTGCGGTCGTACCAGCCGGGCACGCTCTCTCTCTGCGGCTATGAGCCTCAACCGCTCGGGCCATTGCCGTGGCCTCACAGCCCGCGAACCGGGATATGCTCGGGCCTGCGTTCAGATGACGTGTAAGTACCAGTGACGTGTAAGTGCCAGCAGAACCGAAAGGCCCCCGATTCGCGCGAGTCCCCGCCGCGTCGCTACTCCGCCTCGCCGTCACTCACCCCTGCAGGCGAGATACCCCCTGCGCCCCAGCTTCGCCACGCCCAGTACCGCAACCATCTTCATGACGTCGCCCGGGATGAAGGGCAGTGCGCCCAGCGTCAGCGCTGTCCCGTAGGACTGCCCCGTCCAGGCCGCCAGCCATGCCGACCCGAACAGGTAGATCAGCGCGGTCGCCGCTAGCAGGCCCAACGGAAGCGCGGTGCGGGACTCACGGGCCGCCGCAACGCCCACGATCCAAGCCGCCATCGGGAAGGCTGCGAGATACCCGGCGGTGGGGATGGTCAGCAGCGTGGCCCCCCCTGCGAAAACCGGCGCACCCGCGACGCCCAAGCCGAGGTAGAGAAGCTGCCCCGCTACTCCCGCTCTGGCGCCCAGAACAGCCCCCCCGAGCAGGACCACGAAGGTCTGCAGGGTCACAGGCACCGGCGAGAATGGCAGATGCAGGCGCACGTGAGCCGCGAGAGCGGTGGTCAGCGCCAGGCCGCAAACAGCGGCGACCGTGACCCAAGTACCGCGCTGGACGGCGGTTCCCCGCAGTGAAGCAGTCAGGGTTCTGAGCAAAGCGGATCGTCCTTTCGCAAGCGCGCCGCGGTGGGGTATAATGCCACTGGATGCACCCCATTCCGGACATCCGCGCGGCAATCGGCGCGTACCCGAATCGTAGCATTCTACGCGGCACGCGACAAGCGAGGGCGGATCGGCGATGTAC
>JAGPGE010000643.1 GCA_018056145.1 Armatimonadota bacterium | reverse complement strand
CGGGGTATATTGAGGAGGAGTCGCCCCGCTCGAGCGCGAAACTGCAACGACCAGAGGGACGACCAGTTCGGGGAGGGGCAGGCACTTTGCGCCCGTTGACAGAAGGCCCTTCGGCAAGAGACGCTAACGCGCTGGTGGACTTGCCGAAGTTCATCACGCGCATGCCGCCGGTAAGAGTACGGGCAGGATCCCTTCGGATCATCGCGACCAGCGTGTACGACTCGTCTGGGCGTCGGACGGGGCTCAAGGTGGACGCGCACGTGTCTCTACCTACTAGACGAGGAAGGCACGGCGAGACGCCGCAGGTGGCCTTGGTATGGCGTGGTGAATGCATCAGGCGAATCGACTGGGAGGTCTGTCACGAGTTCGCAGACGGTCTTACGGTCGCAGGTTGGCACGAGCACCTGTGGGACGACGTCCATGGCAGCGAGTGCGGCCGGACGTTCCAGCCACCCCTGGGCGTAGGGAGTGACCTTCAGGAGATGTTCATCTGCGCCTGTCACCACTGGAACATCACAGTGCGTACAAGGCAGGACCAGCACTTGAGAGAGGAGGACAGGTAACGTGCTCACCAACGCATCCGATCTGATCCAGCCGTATCTTCAGGCATTGGGGAGCGGTTTCCGCCTTGGCAAGGCACCCGATGGCACTACGGTCGTGAGTACCCCCTTCAGGTTTGCGACTGGCGATCCCCTTGAGATCGCGGTATGGGAAGAAGCTGACGGCCTGGTCCTGAGCGACCGCGGAGGGCTCATCCGCTCGCTTCTGGTAGCCGGAATCGATGCGTTCGAGCCCGGCAGACCCCGGTCCCGCGTGGAAGGCACGCTGGCGCCGCGCCGGGCCGAACTTGATGGGGCCACCGTTATCAGCCCCGTCGGGGAGGCGGGTGCTGGCAAGGCGGTACAGAACCTGATCCAGTCACTCCTGGACGCGCAGGTTGCGGCCGAGTCAGTGATGAGGCCAAATGGTCCGGCGATGGAGACTGAGACGTACTCGATCATCCGCGAGATATTGGATGAAGCGGACGCACGCTACCGGGAAGGCATGCGTATTGCCGGAGCCACAACTCGGCGTTACCAGGTGGACTTCCAGTTGGCCTTTGCCACGAGCGGGATCATTCGCGCCGTCCTTGTCGTCGCCAGACATCAGCCCCTGGCGTTCGCCGAGAGGTGGAACTTCCGCTTCCGCGACATTCGTGAGGCTCGCCCGCGTCTCCATCGCATAGTGGCGGTCGACGCAGCGACGAACTGGACTTCCGCTGCCCAGAAGACGCTGGAATCCGAATGCGAGAGGCTGGTTCCGCCCGGCGAGCCCGAGCAACTATCCGAATACCTTCGACATGCCGCTCCAATGGCGGCGTAGACATCGGAAAAGCCAAGTTCCTAACAGGAGTGATGTCCACATGCCCACCGTCGTCACTTTCGGCGAGATCATGATGCGGCTCAAGCCCATGGAGTTCCTGCGCTTCACACAGGCCGACACCTTCGAAGTCACCTACGGCGGCGGCGAAGCCAATGTCGCCGTCTCGCTGGCCTGTTTCGGCATCGACGCCCGCTATGTCACCGCCCTGCCCGACAATGACATCGGCCAGGCGTGCCTCAACTACGTCCGGCGTTTCGGGGTGGACACCAGCCATATCGTGCGCCAGGGCAAGCGCCTGGGCATCTACTTCCTGGAAGCCGGCGCGGTGCAGCGCGCGTCCAAGGTCATCTACGACCGCGCGGGCGCATCCATCGCCGAGGTCAAGCGCGGCGACATCGACTGGTCCGCGGCTTTTTCCGGTGCCGACTGGTTCCACTGGACCGGCATCACCCCGGCCATCAGCGAGGGCGCGGCGGACGTTTGCCTCGAGGGTATCGAAGCCGCGAAGGCCGCCGGGCTCACGGTCTCGTGTGACCTGAACTTCCGCAAGAACCTGTGGAAGTGGGGCAAGAGCGCCACCGAAGTCATGCCCGAACTGGTGAAGCATTGCGACGTGGCCATCGGCAATGAGGAGGACGCCGAGAAGGTGTTCGGCATCACCGCCGAGGGCATCGACGTGGACGCCGGAGAGGTGGATGCGGCGCTGTATGAGAGTGTGGCCGCGCAACTCATGGAGCGTTTCCCGAACCTGAAGAAGGTGTCGATCACCCTTCGCGAGAGCATCTCCGCCTCGAACAACGGCTGGAGTGGTGTGTTGTACGACGGCACCACGCTCTGTGTCGGCCCGCATTACGAGATCGTGCCGATCGTGGACCGCGTGGGCGGTGGCGACAGCTTCGCGGCAGGCCTAATCTACTCGCTGGTGTCGGGCAAGAGCGACCAGGATGCGCTGAACTTCGCCGTCACTGCAAGCGCCCTGAAGCACACCATCACCGGGGACTTCAACCTGGTGACGGTGGCCGAGGTCGAGGGCGTGCTCAAGTCCGGCGGCGGCGGCCGGGTGCAGAGGTAATCCCAAGACAGCTCACAAACACAGGCGGAGGCACATCATGCAATACCGCGAACTGGGCACCACCGGCGTGCAGGTTTCCGAGATCATCCTGGGGGCCTGGCAGTTCGGCGTCGCGAACTGGACCGACGTCGAAGACGACATGTCGATCAAGACCATCCACGCGGCGCTGGATGCGGGGATCAACTGCATCGACACCGCGGTGGGGTACGGGTCCGGGCATTCCGAGGAGATCGTGGGCAAGGCGGTGCAGGGCCGCCGGGATGAAGTCATTCTCGCCAGCAAGACCGGCGCCAACCCGGACGGGATCCGCAAAGGCATCGACGCCTGCCTGGAGCGCATGGGCATCGATTTTATCGACCTGTACCAGGTGCATTACCCCAGCCCGCAGATTCCCATTGCCGACACCATCGGTGCGATGGATGAGATCCGGCAGGCGGGCAAGGTGCGTCTGGTCGGCGTCTCCAACTTCTCTCTCGAGCAGATGCAGCAGGCCGTGGCCACCGCGAAGATCGACACCTGCCAGCCGCCTTTCAACGTGCTGTGGCGGCAGATCGATGCGGACGTCCTGCCTTTCTGCGCCGAAAACGGCATCGCGGTGATCCCCTACAGTCCGCTGGCACAGGGTCTGCTCACCGGGAAGTTCCGCACCCGCGAGGATATCCCCAACGACATTCGGGCCGCGAACAAGCTCTTCGCCGAGGGCATCTTCGAGCAGTGCCTGGAAGTCGTGGACCTGATGCAGGGCGTCGCGGATGCCCACGGCAAGACGCTGATCGAGACTGCCATCGCCTGGACACTGCAGTACCCGGGCATCACTGCGCCGATCTGTGGGGCGCGCAACCCGGGACAGGTGGAGGGCATGCTGGGCGGCGTGGGCTGGCGGCTCTCGGACGAGGAGTTTGAGGCGATTAGCCAGGCCGGCGCGAAAGTGAGCGCGCAGTTGGACTTCAGCAGCAACATGTGGGGTTACGCCCCGAAATAGAGAAGGCATCACTCACCGGACGGGACCCGCATGTGGGTTCCGTCCGGTCTGTTCACGGTGCAGTGCCGGCCGCGTGACGCGTTCCGGGTCCCGTGGGGCCCCGTGCGCTGGACGACGCGCACACCCCACGGCTGGGGAGGGCTGGACCCCACGGCTGGGGAGGGCTGGACCCCACGGCTGGGGAGGGCTGGACCCCACGGATGCGGAGGGCGCACACCCCACGGCTGGGGGAGGGCTGGACCCCCACGGCTGGGGGAGGGCTGG
>JAGPGE010000642.1 GCA_018056145.1 Armatimonadota bacterium | reverse complement strand
CCACAATGGCGGCTGGAACATGTCATTCGCCGACGGGCACGCCAAGTGGATGACAGTAAATGGCGAGAACCTGGCTTGGAACGGCAATACCTACCCCGGCATTCACAACGCTTACTGGACCCTTGCCGCGGACGGTCCCTAGATCGAAAACCGGGACAGCAACTGCCGACTCAGAGACTCACGGTAGCGATGCACCAGGACGGGGATGTGGCCCTCAGGGCCATGTCCCCGTCCTTTCGTTTTCCTAACCGCGTCTGACTGACGCAGGCCCTACCCACCCGGCCTCGCCTGCAGGCCGCTGAGCTTCATCTTCGGCTGGTTGCGAGTATCCAGCGTGTCCCGCACTGAGTTGAGCAGGGTCGCCGGGTCACCCTGAACCTTGTCCGCGACAATGATGAAGTGCGCCGCCGGCTTGCTCTGCTCGATCCCCGTGCCGCCCCACCCGCCTCCAGGCCCGGTCATATGCGTGGCGTCCTCCACTTCAGGCGTGATGTTCGCCAGCAGTAGCCCGTCCGGGCGGGTCTTGGCGCCCCAGCTTGCCCCGCGCGCCACCGCGTGGATTTGCTCATCTGATGCGCAGACCGGCTCGCTGTGGCCGTTGGAGAAGATGGCCGTGCCCGGACTTCCCTTGTCCTTCGCGAAGTTCGTCACATTGTCGTAATTCCAGTAGAAATCGGTGGGATTGGCCAGCATGACCTCCACATACGGCTTGCCCGCGTAGAAGGTGAAGAGCTTCTCGGCCATTGCCGAAGGCGCGGTGGCCTTGATGCGCGCCATCACCGGGCCGGCTGCCTCCACGGTGATCTGGAAGTTCGCGTCCCGGCTTCCTTCCCGCCCCACATCCGCAAAACCAGCCCACCCGGAGCGGCCCGGCTCTGTGATGTCCAGCCCCCCCAGGGCCTTCACTTCCCAGACGAACAGATGCGCGCCGTGGGTCCCAAGAAGTGTGCGGTAGACCGAGTTCTCGATCCACCGGTTGCCGCCCTCCGCCTTGACCGTGATCGCTTCCCCTTCCTGGGCCGGCTTGGGAGTGGAGCCCTTCACGTCGAAATAGGCGGCGAATCTGCGCACTGCCCCCGGCGCAGTCTCCCCTGGCATCAGGAAGACAACGTTGCCCGCGCCGGCCTCGGCAGGGATGAACTGCGTGAGCAGCGGGGTGAGCTTCCCGTCCCCCGCGATCTCCACCACACGCACCGACTCAGCCGCGACGTCATACGGGGCAAAGTTCAGGCGCAGTTCCACCGGATAGTCAACCCGGACCTTCCCGGCGCCCTCGACGCTGAAGGGAATGCGGAACGGCCAGCGCGCATCCCACCAGGCGGCATCGGCCGGGATGATCGCCTCAGCCGATACCGCGGCCACCACCGTCCGGCGGCTGGTCTCACCAAGCTCCAGACCGACTGCCGCCGGATCGGGCGGGGTGCCGGTCTTGTCCAGCTCGGCGCGGGCGTTCTCCAGCGTCCTCTGGTGATCTCGGTAAGCCGCGATCAGCCCGTCATACTTGCCCGCCATGCGGTCCAGCCACCAGGGCCGGTTCTCCGCGAGCCACACCCGCCGGTACTCCGTCTGGAGGCCCTCCACGGTGTCTCCCAGTTCCCGCGCGCAAGCGATTGCCCGGTTCAGCGCGATCTTCGACGGCCCGATCTCCGGGAACCGCGCGACTGCCTCCGTGTACTCCCGCGCCATGCCAAGCTGCAGTTCTCGCGCCCGGCCGATGAAATGCAGCCGACGCGCGGCGAAGGCGATGGTGTCCAGGTCTGTGCTGTCAAGACGCACCTGCCCCTTCGCCTGCGCCAGAAGGTCCAGGGCCCGTTCGGTGCGGTCGCACAGGTCGGCAGCCTGCTCCATCACCAAGTCGAAGGAGGTTGCCAGCGCACCGAAGGGCTTCACGTAGAAGGCCCCGTTGCTGTTGCCATGGGTAAGCGGGTTGGCGCTGCAGGAGGCCAGCAGGTTGATGGCCCGGGTCACCTTGTCGTCCGGGGTGCCGTAGCTCACTTGCGAGTACGCGGCGTCGAATGCCTCCAGGTCTGCATCCTCCGGCCTCCAGGCACAAGCGCCGCCCCAGTTGGTGCCGTAGAAGTTCCAGACGAAAAGGTTCTCCCCGTCGTCATCCCAGGTGGTGTTCAGCATGCCGATGGCGCCGAACTTCGCCCCATCACGTACGTAGTTGCGGATGTTCACCGTGGCGTTGGAGTACACCGGGAAAATCCGCGACCAGCATGACGTCCCCGGACAGACCATGAACTCCAGCCCTGCCTTGACGAAGGGCTCGATCGCCCGGTCGTAGTTGGCCGAAGCCCCGTAACCCCAGGACAACAGGATCGTGTCCTTCGCAAGCTGATCAATGATATCCGGATGCTGCAGGGCGATGTCGCCCCACATCATCATGCGCTTGCCGTACTTGTCCCGCAGCATGTCGTGAATGCGGTTCATGTGGCGCAGGTACACACCGCCCACACCGATCTGCGCGGCCAGTTCCTTGCTGGGTCCCTCACCGAGACCCCACGTCTCGTCGCAGTTCACGTTGAACAGCTTCGACTCATAGGCGGGGCAAATCTCGCTGTACACCTCGTCCAGGAACTGGTAGCTCTCTTCCTTCGCCGGGGTGATGACCGACCCCGTCTCCCTGAGGTTCGCGTACTGCTCGTGGCGCAGGATGTTGTGGAAATGGCCGAAGGACTGGAAGTTGCCCACCAGTTCGACGTGATGCTTCCGGGCATAGGCGGACAGTTCCCGCACCTCTTCCGCGGTGATCCCGTCCGGCGGCGCGATGATCGGGTGCTTGTCCAGCTTGAACACATGCTCGGTGTAGAAGGTGAGCATGTTCTGCTTGAACTCCGACATCGTGCGGATCTCGCGCTTGAAGAACTCCATGGTGGGGATTGGTCCGCGGCTGATATCGTCCGAGTATCCCCGCAAGGGAAGTCCAGGCCAGTCAAGGATGGTCACGCACGGGATCGCGCCATTGCGGGAGTTCCCGCGCAGAAGCTGCTTCAGTGTCTGGATCGCGTAGAAGGTCCCGGCGGGACCGTTCCCGGCCGCGATGATCCTGTCCGGGCGCACCGCCAGCAGGTAAGCTTCCGCGCTCTTCCCGGCGAGAGGCGCGAGGTCGATGCCCAGGCGGTTCACCTCCGCCGAGACCGCGGCCTGATCCAGGGCGCCGATGAGCACTTCCAGGTGCGATCCGCTTGTCTCTTTGCCCACCGAGGGTGTCCGGCCCGCTTCTTCGCGCAACTGGTCCGCAGCGAAACCATCATCACTGTTCGCCGGAACCGCGAGGACAATGTGATAGCCATCAGACCAGTTGCAGAGCGACCTGTGGACTTCCACCAACTGTGGCGACGGAATCAGCTTGAGGTCGGTCTGGGAGCAGGCGACGCCGAGAAGACAGATTACGCAGCCAGCAGCGAAGAGCGGGCGCATGTCGGGCCTCCAGCCAACGGGAATTGCGTCCGGGTGCATAATCCATCAATTCGACGGGTATGCGCGGGGGGCCTTCGTCGAAGGGCATCAGGGGGAGGTTCCAGGGCATCCGGCGGTGAAGTTCCTCAGTCAGCGCCAGACCCGCGCCGGTTTGCACGTGGCGCCCAATCTGGAGGACCCTTCCATGTACGCACTGCCAATGCTCGTCATCGTTGCGCTGCTGGTTCTCGTCACCGCAAGCTGCGCCCAGACCGGACCGGTGTTC
>JAGPGE010000641.1 GCA_018056145.1 Armatimonadota bacterium | reverse complement strand
ACTCAATCCTACTCGGCATAAGCGCTCGCTGGCACGCAAGTTCACCCGCCGACGGGTCACGCAATCCCCAGTATCCATCCCTCAAGGCCCGCGATCCTTCGTTCTTCGTCGGTCAGCGGGGGATCAAGATACCTCTCTAGGAAGCGACGTTCGCACGTCTCCTTCAGCCACCGCGCGATGCAGTAGGCATCCTGCTCATCCGTGGTGCGCTTCTCTCTGGGATAGCGCTTCCGCAGAATCGACGGGTATACCTCGGCGATCACCGACTTGCCTTCAGTTACCTCCCACCCGTCGAAAGGCCAAAAATGCAGGCGATCGCCTGCTGCCACGCGCATTCGCCTCAGCCAGGGAATGCCCGCGTGGGTCGACTTGGCGACCTGGCCTTGTACGTCGAACTGGAATACCGACTTGGCGGAACTCGTCCACGTCTCGCACAGACGCAACTCATTGCTGCGCCCGGTGCGCGGCGGGTGGTCACGCCGGACGACTTCGACGTGCTTGTGAGGCTCGTCTGTCGGCCAGTGCTCCACGAAATCGTCCAAGAACTGTGCCCAGGTGCTCAGCCCGTAGCGCCGCAGGTAACTCATCGGGAATCCAAACCCGTGATCCAGGCCTGCGATGAACCGCTCGCCGCTCAGCGCGCGATCGGTCAGCCACTCGGCGATCTCTTGCCGCGACCAGTTGCAGTGCTGGTTCACCCGTCGCGAGGGTGCAAGGATCTTCTCAGGCAGACCACTCGAAGCCAAATAGACTTGCAGCCCTCTGAGGCGCGATGTCGGCGCCTCTGCTCCACTGTAGTCAATTCCCACGTACAGGTCGAAAGTCATGCGTAACAATCCTGAGTCGACGGCCTCAATGGTCTGGCATCGCCCCGGGCCTGCTCTAGGGCTGTGAGCCCGTGTGGTTCTTCCCCTTCCCTACTGCCCCGACCTTGCAGCCCTGGAATCCATTGTGGCAACTGGCCTGGCCAGTTGCCACAATGGTGTGAGTTACGTTCAGCCGATGGTACTGCAGATGAGTCAGTAGCGGTACTGCCAGCTCGTGTTGCCGCCGATGTTACTACTGATGATCCGGTTGGTCTCCGCTTGCATCCGCAGCACGTTACTCATTACCTGGAAGCTCTGCCTCTGGGCCTCCAGCAACGCCTGGCGCCCCGTGAGGTCATCCATTCCCGTCGCGCTGTCATCTGCATTTCCGGCCGGGGCCTCAGCCTGCTCGTCCTGCACCGGCTCCTGGGGTGTCGTCAGCTTGAACTGCTCCGCCCACGAGGCCCGCAACTGAGCCGTCTGCTCGTCGTCCAGGGTCGGCCAGACCACTCGTAGCGCGGCCCATTCCAGGGGTAGCCTAGACGCTTCGGCCTGTTGCTCGGGCGCGAGCTCCGGCCACTGGGCCGTCATATCTGCTGCGAACTCGTCCCGCATTTCCGGGGTCGCGGTCAGCCCTTCGGTTCCGGTTGCCTGGGCGATCATGAAAACCACCATCTCGACCATGGCGTCGGTCACTTGGCGGGTCAGCGGAGGATTGCCCTGCGCGAGTGGTGCGTGGGCCGAGTTGTAGATGCCCAGGAGCCACTGGTTGCCGGGGTCCTCGGGCGCGGCGCGTGCGCTGCCAAGCAACTCAGCGCTCAGCGATTCACGCAGCAGGTTTCGGTCTGCTTCTGCAAGAGCCGGCAACTGCTCCATGAGAGCCACGATTTGCCCGGTACTCGTCATCGTCTCAGTGTCCTTGTCCCTCCAGGCCGTAACCAGGGACTCTCGGACTTCCAGCCGCTGCTGCTGACTCAGTGTGGCGTCCAGCGTCCATTCGAGGAAGTTCCCGAAGTACGATACGATGACATCTGTCAAAGGAGGGTCACCGTCGGCGATCACAACGGGCGGAGCGGTCGGCTTCGCGACTGTTGGCGCTTCCTGCGGAGCCGGTTCGGATGCGTTCTCCACAGGTAAGGAACCCTCCTGCATGGGCTCGTCGGCGAGTAACCAACCGGACGGGGCGGTCGCGACGACAAGCCCGACGAAAAACCAGGAGCGAAAGACTGAAGAGCGCGTGTTCTTCATGGCCAGTCCCTCCAGCGCGCCGATAATATAACTTCATTATATTCCATCCGTTGGCTACGTCAAACATGATGATTTGCTCCCGACCTGCGCGCGCATATGCCGCCCCAGGGCGGAGGATCAGATTGGGAACCACACAGGTCCGAGCGAGCTTGTTGGCGAAGACTATGCCGTGACAGCACCACCGCCTCAAGCCTGATGCCCTGTATCCAGGAGGAGCCACCATGCACCACCAGAGTCGTGTACGCGCCGCGCTCATCTGCTGCGCCATCATCGCGGGAGGTCTCGCCATGACTGTTCGCTCCAGTGCCCAGGAACGATTCGAACAAGACCGCTTCGCGATCGGCTTCTGGGTGGACCCGCCCATGGATGACCGGGCCGATGAACGGTACGCGGAAATCGCCGAGGCCAACTTCACCCTTGTTATCGGCGGATTCGGCGCCCGTACCCCCGAGCAGGTGAAGCAGCAGCTTGAACTGTGCGAGAAATACGACCTGCGCGCCGTGGTGAGCACCCACGGTCTGACTCCGGACGCATTCCCGGAATCCCCGGCCTGCTGGGGCTATCAGATGGTGGATGAGCCCAACTCCCGGCTCTTCCCCGAGCTGGCCGAACGCGTGGCCGCGATCCGCGCTGCGAGACCCGGGCGCTTCGGGTACATCAACCTCCTCCCCAATTACGCCAACGCCGCGCAGCTTGGCAATGACACTTACGATGAGCACGTCGCGTCCTTCATGCAGATCGTGAACCCGGATGTGCTGAGCATGGATCACTACCCCATCCTGCACCCCGATGGCGACACGCGCGCTTCGTACTGCGCGAACCTCGAGGTCATGCGCAAGTATGCGCTCCAGCACGACGTACCCTTCTGGAACTTCTTCAACACCATGCCCTACGGACCCCACATGGACTTGACCGAGGGTGGCTTGCGCTGGCAGATCTTCACATCATTGGCCTACGGGGCGAAAGGCGTCCTGTACTTCTGCTACTACACCCCTGCCGGGGGCGAATTCCCCAAGGGTGGAGCCATCATCCACCGGGATGACCGCCGCAGCCGGCATTACTACCAGGCCCAGCGCATCAATGCGGCCCTGAAAAACCTGGGCCCGACGCTCATGGCTTTGGATAGCGAGAAAGTGGTGCGCATTCCACCCGATGGTAACGCGGCGGAGCTCTTGGCCGGGACGCCGATCCGCAACATCACCCCGAGCCACAGAGGCGACTTCCTCGTGGGGGTCTTCCGGCATGAGGACGGTCGCCGTGCGGTGCTGCTCAATAACTACGAATACCGCTACACGTCCTGGCCCACCGTGGAGTTTGACGCGCCTTCAGCCGACGTGCTCGAAGTCGACCCGATGACCGGGCAGATCGCTCCGGTCATCGACGACAGCCCGGCGATGGACGGCCTGCAGATCTCACTGGACGCCGGCGACGGGAGGCTCTTCATCCTTCCCGCCGCGCAGTAACCGTCGGGCGCTGCATCTCAGGCAGAACCGGAATGGGAGATCACCATGAACGCGCGGCTGCTCTCGGCCTCCACGAAGCTCTGGACGGTGACATTCATGCTCGCTTGGACGTGCGCCGGCTCAGCCCAGGCGCCCGACGCGCTCTTCTCCGCCACCGCCACGGTGGACTTCAGCGG
>JAGPGE010000640.1 GCA_018056145.1 Armatimonadota bacterium | reverse complement strand
GAACGCGCTGCACGTCTGCTGGCCGATGGCCGGCCGGCTGAGGGGGAAGGGCAGCAAAGGGTCACCAACTTGTGGGCCGATGCCTGGGGCCGTCTGGTGCGTAACCATGCGGCTGTCGCCGGTGGCCAGGTCCATCATGTAGACACCATCGTCCGCGGGGGCGGCAATGTCCGTGAACGGGTCTTTGATCTCCTCATAGCCATAGCCGGGACGAAAGTCGTAGATACGCGCCATGTTCACGCACACCGCCTTCGTCCCGTCCTGCGCGACGTTCGTGACCGCGCGGGGGAGGTGGCGCTGCGCACCGGTAGCGAGGTTGTGGATGCAGCAGCCGAAGGCGCCGTCGCCGAAGGTGTTGTACAGGCACACATCGGGCTGCGCGAGCCACTGCAACATGCAGCCTTGCTGGAAGTTCCAGGCGACGGTCTCGCCGAAGACCTCCAGCTGGGGCTCGGCGGCCAGGCCCCCTGCCGTGGGCAGCGGCAGCCACCCGAGGAGCGCCTTGTCCCCCGGCGTGGGGAAGTGGTCGCGGAACGGCACCTGCAGGCACAGGTGTCGGCCCCGGGCGTCGGCCGCGGGGAGGTCATAGTAGCCGAAGAAGAACTGCCCCCCGGGGGGGGACAGGCGGACCAGCGGCGCGGCGACATCGAGAGCTTCAGGCATCGTCAGGCAGACTCCTTTGGCGGGTTGGCTGGCGCAAACAGAAACGGCCGGCGAACTTGTTCGCCGGCCGTGCGTGGAGTCCTGCCGGGAGAGGGGAGGGCTCAGACCTCCGAGGCGGCTGCCGGGCTGAGTTCGTCGCGCGCCTGACTGACGAGGCACTCGCCGACATGCTCCACCCCGCAACGCAGGCAGACCTTCGAGACGACGTGCTCGTGGTCGAGAGCCGCCTCGACGAAGGCGTGCAGCCCGCGTCGCAGGTTGTCGGCGTCGTCGCTCTCCAGGCGGCTCATGATGCGCTCGAGGCCGCGGGCACGCTGGTCGCGAACGAAGTCCGCGCAGCGCCGGCCGATCGTGCTGAGTTGCAGTTCGACCACGCGCCGGTCGCTCTCGCTCTCGTGGCGCTCAATAAGGTCCTTGCGAACCAGCCGCTCCACCAGTTTGACCGCCGCCGGGTGACTGACTCCGAGGCCCTCGGCGAGGTGCCGAATGGAGCACTTCTGATGGCGCTGGATGAACAGGAGGCCCTGCCACTGCGAGTCGGACAAGCCGAAGCAGGGCGCGCCCTCCAGGGCGCGCTCCGTCAGCACGCGCTCGATGACGTTCACGAAGATGTCGCAGAGCTTGTTGAAGGGGATGCGACTGGGCCCGGGGCCTCTGCTGGCCATGGCAGCTCGTCCGTTCGTGGAGTGGGTGTAACAAACTAATATAACACAGTCACACAGTGTCGGCAAACATCGCGGGCCTGGGAGCAGGACTTGCGCGGCCCGCCGGCGAACAAGGAAATGACGCAAGGGAGGCGGGAATTCGCGGCGCGTCCACGGTACACCTTCCGGTGGCCGGAGAAAAAATAGACGGAATGGAGGGCCATTCCATGCGTAGAGGCTTCACACTCATTGAGTTGCTGGTCGTCATCGCCATCATGTGACCGCTGAAGAACCCTCGTCATGCTGTTGTCAGGTTCCCTCTGTCCTTGCTTTGCGCTTGCCTCGGGCCGCTTCGCTCCTGTCGACGAGCCGTGTCAGGTCATCGTGAGGCCCCGTTGGGGTCCTGGCTGTCTAGGTTTGCGCATCGTCTGATTCAGCAGTGGCTATGCCGCCTGGGCGCACAGCCGCCGCGTCTCCCCGCCCGCCGCCTCCACCGCCACCAGCAGTTGCACGATCCGTCGTACGTTCACCACCAGCACGCTCAAGTACACCCCCAGCCGCACCCGAGGCAAGCCCCGATAGCGCGTCCGGCGCAGCCCGTGCCGCTGCTTTTGCAGGCTGAAAGTCCGTTCCTGACGTAGCCGCCGCCGCTGCGCCGCCTGGTGTGCCGGATCGTCCCGCAGGGCCCGCGCCGCCAGCAGCCGCTCCCGGTGGCGGCTGATGAACAGGGTGCGGCCGCGCTGCTGGGTGGTGCAACGCTCCCGCAGCGGGCAGCCCGCGCACTGGCCCTTGCGGAAGTAGAAGGTCCAGCCCTGTCTCGCCTCGTCCCACTTGCCGCCCGTGGCGAGCTCCCCCGCCGGGCACATCACGCAGTCCCCCGCGGCGTCGTGCGCGAAGTCGGCCCCGGTGAACTTCCCCTGCTTCTCGCCCTTGGCCGCCGGCACAGCGATGAACTGCTCGATACACTCCTGGTCCAGGTACGCCAGGTTCTCGCCGGTGAAGTACTTGCTGTCCGCCGCCACGCTTGCCGTCGCCTGCCCCGCATGCGCCTGATGGCCGGCCACCAGCGCCTGCAGTTGCGTGCTATCGTCCACGTTCGCCGGCGTCACGATCACGTCGGTGATGATCCCGCTGGCGTCATCCTCGATCACATGCTCTTTGTAGCCCGCATAGGGCTTTTTGCCCGCCTCGCGGTTGCTGTAGCGCGCGTCGGGGTCCTGCGTGCTCACCAGCAGATCGCGCTTCGCGCTGCCCTTGCGTCCTTCCCGCCGCTGCAGCACCTTCTCCAGCAGCGCCGCCTGCGCCAGCAGCAGTTCCTCTTGCGCCCCCGTCCAGCCCGGCCGCCCCATCAACTCGTCATAGACCGCGGCCAGACGCACCAGCAACTCCCAGCAGGCCAGCACGTGCGCATCGCGCCGCGCCTGGGTCTTCCAGTAAAGACTATCGCCAGCCAGCGCTTCATACTCCGCCTGCAGCGGCGCGGCCCGCTCACCCTGACCCAACTGCGCCAGCCCCGCCAACCCGTCGGCCAGCGCCTCCAGGACCAGCCCCCGCAGGCGGGGAATGGCGATGTCGGCCACGATGCCGGTGGAATCCACATGCGCCCGCTCGTGACGCACCAGCCCCAGTTCCTGCGCCCCGGCCACCACCCGATCCAGACACGCCTTCAGGCGCTCCTCGCCCAGGCGCCGGCGGAAGACAGTCAGCGAACTGCTGTCCGGCGGCAGCTCATTGCCGCCCAGGTGCAGGAACTGGCGGTACAGCAGGTTGTACTGCGCCTGCGCCGTCAGCTCGGCGTCACTCAAGTCGGCGTAGACCTTCAAAAAGCAGAAGCGCAGCATCATCTCCGGCGCCAGCGGCGGCCGCCCCGCACCCTCGCGCGGCGCATAGCAGTCCGCCATCTCGGCCTCAATGAAGCCAAAGTCCACCCGCCGGTCGATCTGCATCAGTTCGTGGTCCGCGGGGACCAGCGTGCCGTAGTAGTAGCTGTCGAACAGGTTGTCCTGGGGAAGCGGCCGGGGCGACTTCTTCATCCCTCACCTCGCTGTCCCTACTTATATCAGATCGACAGGAGATTGAGGAGTCCTGGTGAGGGGATTCTTCAGTAGTCACATCATCGCCATTCTGGCGGCGATCCTGTTCCCAGTGTTCGCCAAGGCGCGCGAGAAGTCACGCCAGACGGCATGCCTGAGCAACGTCAAGCAACTGGCGCTGGCGGTCATGCAGTACGCCCAGGACTATGACGAGCGCCTGCCGTGGCACTGTCGCTACATCCCCGGCGCGGCCGACGCCGCCGGCAACGACTGGACCGGGCAGATCACCCCGTACATCAAGAACGTCCAGGTCTTCGCCTGCCCCAGCGCCAACCGCACCGGCTACTGCGGCGGCTACGGCTACAACCTGAGC
>JAGPGE010000036.1 GCA_018056145.1 Armatimonadota bacterium | reverse complement strand
GCGAGGTCTCGCTGTTCGACATGGTCTCGGCGCTCCAAGAGATGCTCGCGCGCACCAAGGAGCCGCCGCCGCAGGTGGTACGGCCGCCCGAAATCACCGTTGCTGACTGCATTGAGGATGTGCTCCTGCGCCTGCATGGGTCGCCCGGCCGGACCTGCCGGTTCGTCGATCTTGTGGACCTGCCGACGACGCGCGTTGTTGTCATCATGGTGTTCCTGGCTACCCTCGAGCTCATTCGGCGCCGGGACGTACAACTGGCGCACGACAGCAGCGACGCCCGTCAGATCGTGGTCACTCTGGTTCACTGAGTCCATCCAGAACAACCCCAATGAAGCGGGCGCGAGCTCGCGGACGGCAATGAACGAAGACAAGCGGATCGTCAATACGCTGGAGTGCATTCTGTTCGCGGCCAAGGAGCCCGTTCCGGTGGCGCGGCTTGCCGAAGCCCTTGAGCAGGAGGCCACGGATATCCCCCGGTTGCTGGAGCAACTCGACCAGAGCTTGGTTGAGACCGGCATCCAGGTGGTCGGCCTCGCGGGGGGGTATACACTGGCGACCCGGCCCGAGTATGCCGACGCGGTACAGCGATTCCTGGAGCCGGACCCTGAAAGGCTTTCGGTCCAGGCGCTGGAGACGCTGGCGATCATCGCGTACAACCAGCCGCTCACCCGGCCGGAGATCGATGAAATCCGCGGGGTCAACTCCAGCGGTGCGGTGAACAGTCTGATCGAGAAGGGGCTGGTGCGTGTCGCCGGCCGCAAGGACGCTCCCGGCAGGCCGTTCCTGCTGGAAACGACGCCCCATTTCCTGTCGGTGTTCGGGCTGAAAGACCTCGCCGACCTGCCCGCAATCAGCTCTTTGCGGCAGGCCATGGAGGAGCAGATGGCGGCCCAGGCCGCCGCGTCCGAAGAAGCGCCTGCGGACGCGTCTGGAGATCCTGGCGACGGGGGAGGAGCGGATGAAGACGAGTCGCAGGACCCACTCGCCGTCGAAGAGGAGCACGGCGACGAAGAGGAGCCGGACCAGTGAAAGGATCCTCAAAGCGCTGCGCGACGATCCTGGTTGCCGTACTAGGCGCCTGCACTGCGTCGGCCACGATGGCAATGGCCGGCGAAAGCTCGACAAAACCGCCTGATATTGCTGCTGAAGCGGCGATCGTGGTGGACCTGGACACCGGGCTCGAACTGTGGAGCAAGAACGCCGACACGCGCATGTACCCGGCCAGCCTCACGAAGATGATGACCGGCGCGCTGGCCATTGAGTACGGCGACATGGACAGCATCGTGCCGATCTCCAAGGCGGTTGCGGACGTGGACGAGACCGGGCTGTACCTCGAGGAAGGCGAGCAGATACCCTTCCGCGACCTGGTGCAAGCCGTGCTGATCTGGTCCGCCAATGACGCGTCGGCCGCGGTTGGTGAAGCGGTAGCGGGAACGGTCGAGGATTTCGTTCAGCTCATGAACGAACGCGCCGCCCAGTGGGGTGCGCGCGACACGCATTTCGTCAACCCTCACGGCCTGCACGATGACGATCACTATTCCACCGCACGGGACCTCGCGAAGATCGCAACCCACGCCATGCGGTCTCCGATCTTCCGGCAGATCGTGGCGATGCGCAGTTTCGAGATGGCGCGTCCGGAGTATGTAGCGCCCGCGAAGCCCGAGGACAAGGCGGCTCTCGAGCCCGGCGCCGGCAGGGTCCGGCGCATGACGGTGCGCAAGTTCACGAACCGCAATCGTCTCCTGACCCGGTGGGAGCTGTGCAACGGTATCAAGACCGGCTACACGCGCCACGCGGGGAACTGCCTGGCGGCGTCGGCAACTTCAGACGGCTGGACGGCCGTGAGCATCGTGCTGAAGTCAAACGACAGCTGGTCGGATTCCCGGGCGCTGCTGGAGTGGGCGTTCGCGACCCATCGCAGGCAGCGGGTGGTGGAACGCGGGCAGGGAGCGTGGACGGTGCGGGTTGTGGATGGACGCGCGGGGAAGGTGGAGCTTAAGCCGGACAAGGACATCGATCTGCTGGTGCCTTCGGAGGGTGCGCGGGTGACCCTCCGCCCCGACGTGGATGCGTTGGTCGCCCCGGTGGAGCAGTCCGAGAAGGTCGGCGAGCTCCTCGTGCTGATGTCGGGCAAGGTGGTCGGGCGCGCCCCGCTGGTGGCCGCAGAGTCTGTGCCCCTGAGCTTCTGGGGCCATGTGAAACGACTGGCCCTTCCGCGTCCGGTGGAGGGGCTGCTACTGTGTCTGGGCGCAGGGGTGTTGCTGCTTGGAACGGCTGCAAAAGTTGCTTGCGCGCGCCGGAATTGCCTCCCGGCGCACCGCTGAGAAGCTCATCGTTGACGGGCGCGTCACGGTCGACGGTGCGGTGGTCGATGTCCTGGGGGCACGTGCCGACGCCGCAACCCAGGAAATCGCGGTCGACGGCAGACCGATCCGCATGCCGGATCAGGTTCACCTGCTGGCGCTGAATAAGCCTGCCGGGGTCCTGTCAACGCGCGAGGACGACCGAGGCAGGGGCACCGTGATGCAGTTCGTGCCCGAGGAGCTGCGGTCGCTGGTCTACCCGGTTGGCCGACTGGACTTGGACAGCACCGGGCTTCTGCTCCTTACCAACGACGGCCCGCTCACCTTCCGCCTAATCCACCCCTCATTCCATGTCCCCAAACGTTACATCGTCCACGTCGCCCGGCCGCCCGATGATGCGCAGGTTCAGATGCTCCGCGAAGGAGTGGAGATCGAAGACGGGCGCACCGCGCCTGCCGAGGTAGAGCGCTGCGGGGATGACACGTGCTGCCTTTCCATCGTCCTGTATGAAGGGCGCAAGCGTCAGATCCGCCGGATGCTGCGGGCTGTGGGCAATGAGGTGGTGGCCCTTGAGCGCGTTGCTTTTGGCCCGCTGGAGCTTGGGGATCTGCCGCCCGGAAAGCTGCGCGAACTGACCGCCGACGAGGCCCGGGCGCTGCGTGAGGCGGTGGGACTGGACAAGTGAAGTCTCCCAGTCCGCTGAAGCTGTCTCCAGTCCTGGTCTGGCCCGTCACGGTTCTGGCGTCCGGCGCCGGCATCGGTGCGGCTGCGCTGCTGGCAATGCGGCTGCTCCCACGGGGGCACGCGGATGTCTGGGAGTGGAAGCTGCGTACCGATCCGGTTCCTCCGCTGCCCTGGACGCTTCCGGCTGCGTTGGTGCTGCTGGTGCTGGTGATGGTGACCCTGGACGCCCTGCGTGCGGGAGCGACGCCCTCGCGAGGGCGGTGCGTGCTCCTGGTGATCCTGCTGACTCTTGGTTCGGGCGCGCTGATGATGTCCCTGGCTGTGGACGACCGGGAGTATCCCTACCGTGCATCGGCCGCGCTTCTCGCGGACATGACCATGGGCTACTACCTGGAAGCCACTCGCGTGGACAGCCCACGCGACTGGGTGAGCGATGTTGAGAGACGCACCAGCCGTGCTTTCGTGCCCGAACGCGTGGCAACGCACCCACCTGGACCGACGCTCTACTTCAGCCTCGCGCGCAAGTACCTCCTCTCCCATCCTCAGACGCTTGATCGCCTTGCGACTGCTTACGACCGGTGGTCCGGCGACAAGCAGCAGCAGGCATCAGTGGCCCTCGCGCGGCGAGTAGCGACGTTCGGTCCGGAGGCCCGGGATGTGGTGATCGCCTTCTGGGCGGGGCTCCTGCTGACCCTGACCGCACCGCTCGTGACGCCGCTCGCGTTCGGCCTGGGAACCCTTGCGGGAGGGCCGAGGCTGGGTCTGACAGCGGCCACCATCGCCACCGCGATCCCGTCTCTCCAGTGTTTCAACCCATCAGTGGACGGTTTCATCTCCGTGCTGGCCTGTGGTGCGGTTGTCTGTTGGCTTTGGTGCCTGCGGCGGGGCGGTTGGACCCTGCCCGCGCTCCTTGCCGGTGTCCTGTGGTCGGTCGGGCTCTTCTGGAGCTTCGGGGTGGCTTCGCTCGCCGCGGTTATGGGCGTGCAGGGCATCATGATCTGGCGCGACGCGGGGCGTTCCGGACTGCCCTGCAAAGCGGGGCTAGGCCTGCTGGCCGGGGTGCTGGCGCCGATACTGGTCTGGTACATCGCGCTTGGTTACAACCCGGTGGTTAACTTCGCACTGTCCATGGCGACGCAGGGCGAGATCATGGTTCAGCGCCCCGCCGGGCTGTCGATTGTCTGGAACCTGTATGATTTTGCATTGCTTGCAGGTCCGAGCCTGATCCTGGCGGCCATTGCTGGGGTTCTTTTCAGCCTGTCACCATCGCTTAGGCCGAGGGTGGTGGCGGCGGTGGGCCTGTCCGTGGTGGTGACGCTGCTCGTCCTCGCTCTTTCCGCCCGAACTCGGGGCGAGGTGGGCCGGATCTGGGCGCTGCTCATGCCGCCTCTTACCGTGCCAGCCGCGGTGCCCGCGCTGGGACTGCGTGGCTGGGGCCTCATCGCGGCGGGTATGCTCATTGTGATCGGGCAACTGGCAGTCACCATCGTGGTGAATTCGCAACTCCTGCTGGTGGCGCCATGAGGCCAACGCAAGGGATTCACGCCGGAAGATGACGATTCAGGAAGCGTGGGAAGCATCGCCGACCCGCACAGTGACCGCGCGAATTGCCCGTGAGCGCGGGGTGGAATCGTATGCGGTGGGTGGCGCCGTTCGCGACGTGCTCCTCGGCCGCGAACCGCACGACTGGGACGTGGCATCGCGCGATGCCCTGCGTCTGGCACGCGCAGTGGCCCGTGAGCTTCACGCGGCTTTCGTGTGGCTGCACGACATGCCGGCGACGGCGCGGGTGGTCATTCGCGGCGACCAGGATGGACAGACCCGGGAGGAGTTGGACTACTCGGATTTCCGTGGGGACACGATCGTGGAGGACCTGTTGGCCCGGGACTTCACCGTCAACAGCATGGCCTGGCGCATGGATGAACCGGGCGGGGAGATCGTAGACCCCTGTGGCGGGCGCGATGATCTGTCGCGGCGGATCATTCGTGCCAATGGCCCGGCTGTGCTCCACGAGGACCCTCTGCGGTGCCTCCGGGCGTTCCGTCTCGCCTCGGAGCTGACCTTTCAGATCGACCCCGTGACGCTGCAATGGATCGCCCGACATGCGCGCTTGATCGGCACGATCCCCGGCGAGCGCATCGGCGCGGAGGTTGTGCGGCTCGCGAAGCACCCGGACTTCCCGGGCTGGCTCAGGCGAATGGACGAGGCGGGTCTCCTCGAGTACGTACTGCCTGAACTGCCCGACCTGAAGGGCGTGACGCAGGGCCCCTATCACCACTTGGATGTCTGGGGCCACACGTTGCTGGTGGTGGAGGAGATCGAGCGCATTGCGGTGGAGCCGGAGGCCGTATTCCCACAGTCCGTGGAGCCAGTACGCAGCTACCTGGCAGACCCCGACCGGCTGGCGCATCTGAAGCTGGCCGGGCTACTGCACGACGCCGCCAAACCGCAGACAAGGACGATGATGGGCGCGCGCGTGCGTTTCCCTGGGCATGAACGGGTGGGGGTGAGCATGGCCAGGCGCGTCGCTGAACGGCTGCGTCTCACACGGGCCGGACGCACGGCCATCTGCAGGCTCACAGGGGAACACATGCGCCCAATGCTGCTCGTGGATAGCATGGAGGGGGAGCCGCCGTCATTGAGCGCCACCCGGCGGCTGCTGCGGGACACTGACCCCGATGGTGTTGGGCTGATCGTCCTGGCAGCGGCGGATCTTCTCGCCTGTCGCGGCCCGGGGACGAACATGGATGAGCAGTACGCGAAACTCGCGCTGCTGGACAGTATGCTGGCGCGGCATCACGAATGGGAGCAGAGCACCCAGTTCGAGCCGTTGCTGCGGGGGAGAGACCTCATCGAGGATCTGCACCTGGACCCGGGGCCCGTGTTCAGCGTCCTTCTCGACGAAGTTGAGCGGGCCCAGACTGACGGCGAGATCACTACGCGTGAGGAAGCCCTGGACCTTGCGCGAAAGATGCTCCTTGAGGGACCGCCGGAGACCTCCCCCTGAGCGCCAGCGGACGATTGCTGCGAGATCTACTCCGCGGTCCTCGCGCCGAGGTAGAGAAGAGCGTAGTTATTGAGCCCCTGCAGTGACAGGTCCCGTCCCCGGCGCACCAGCGCGCACCCGTCGGTCTCCAGCACCCGCACCCGCGATGGGTTCACCCCGGCGTTCAGCTTGAGCTCCAGACGCGGCACCCGCGCATCCCCCGGGTTCACCACCAGCAGGTAGCACTCCTCGCGGTCCTCGAAGATGCGCCAATAGGCGGGCGTTGGCACCGTCTCCCCTTGGATCGCCCGCACCTCTCGCGTCTCTAGGGTGCCGGCCATGAAATCCGCCAGGTAGTAGCTGAGTTCCTCGTCGGTGAAGCTGTCGCGCGGCACAAGGGTGCAGCGGCCCTTGCCGTACTGGCGCGTGACCGGCGCCCGATCTTCGGGGACCTCAAGCTCGGGCGGTACGCTGTAGTCCCCATACAGCACTTGCCACGGGCGAGAGCAGAGGTAGAGCAGTTCCCCGCCATTCTCCACGTAACTCACCAGGCGCCCGGCGAGGTTGTTCGAACCATCCGGGTCCACGGCGAGAAATGTGTCGCAGACCACCAGGCGGGGATTGCGGACCGGATCGAGGGCCAGGAGTGTCTCGATGTCAGCCAGATGGAAGGGCACGCCGAGGCGGTAGAGTTGATCGGAGACGCGCTCGTAGAGCGTTGCAGCCGGCCCGCGCACCTTCCACCAGTCTAGGTCCTGCCGGCTCACCAGCACCGTGGGCGGCGACTGCCACTCCTGAATCAGCCGCTCATTGCGCTCAAGCATGGACATGAGTGAAACCGCTGTCTGGTAGAGCGGCTTCGGTGACCGGTAGCCATCCACGAGTCCCCAGTGCTCCCGATCGTCCCGGTCGCTGTGGGCCTTCGGATCGCCAGCGCGCTGCCAGTCATCGCAGAACTCATACAGCCCGATGCCCGCGAGTTCCGGGTGAAGCAGGGCGCAGGCCACGCTCCGGGTAAGTATCTCGCGCTGCTGGTCCGGCGTCTGGATGAGCGTGTCAACGCCGGTCTCGGTAAGGAGAATGGGCCTGCCGTGTGCGGCAGCGATGACCTGATCGATTGTGACACAGTAACGTGCCCAGGAGCGGGCGTCCTTGTGGAACACATTGGCGCTCACGAGTTCGAGGAAAGGCAGGCGCACGCGCTCGGACGCCGGGTCCCACCGCACGCCCGTGGGCTCCTGGTAAGTGCTGGGACGCACCACACCCACCGAGCGAAGGCCCTTCCAGCCCTCCTCCAGGAAGCCCGCAAAGCCGTCGCGCATGAACAGCCACCACTCGTAGAACTCGGGGGAGGGCGTCAGGCCCAATGGAGGCAGCACCGCGCTGAAGGACTGGCGGTTCTGACCCGTCAACTGCCTGAAGCGCTCCACCGAACCGAAGCGCCGGGCGAGCTCTTCCTGGTACGCCGCCACCGTACCCTCGTCGAACCCGCCATAGCCGAATCCCTGCAGGTCGCCGCTGAAACCGCTCCACGCGAAGTCGTTGCCCAGGCTGACCGCGAGGACTCCGGGGTTGCCTTTGAGCGCGCTGCCGAGGTCTCGCGCGGCGCCGTAGAAGCCCTTGCGGTTCGCGGGGTCGAGATACGCCGGCACGGGAGCGGGCTGGCCATTGATGAAAAACGTGTTCTGCCCGGCCTTGTACGGGACGGTGGGGATGCACACGATGCCGTCCTGGTACCAAGTGGAGACTCGCTCGGATGTGACCTGGCCCAGGGGAATGATGCAGTTGGCGCGCAGACCGCGGATCAGGCGCCGGTCCAGGGCCAGCGTCGCGGGGGACAGGTCGGCGCCTTCTCGCGGGTGGGTGGCCGAGTACGCCAGGCCCCGCATGAAAACGCGCTTGCCCTCGGCCGTGGTGAGCCAGGCAGCATCACAACAGTGCGCCAATACGATGAACGCGACGACGGACAGCAGGAATCGGGTCATCAGCAATCACAGTCTGCTCGGATGGCGGCGCATGCGGTCTGCTTGTTGGACCAATGGTCGCGGGCGAAGTTGCTTCGGGGGAGTAAACCGCAGAGGCGACGCCTTCTGCCGCCAGGCTATGCCCCCAGGAGGTGAGACGCGGCACAGTGCTGACGCTCTGGGCCGGGCCGTGGGTGCGGCTTCTCAATTCCCGCCCAGCTGGGCGCGGATGTTGAGTTCAAGCTTATCCGCCTCGATCGCCCAGCGACTGCGGTATTGCGGATCATTGACTCCGATCTGCCGGAAGGGCGCAAGAGCGTCCAGCGCCTGGCGCAGCGCTGCGGGGGTGTTCTGGGCGTAGTGACAAACTGCGCGCCAGTATGTCGCCTCAAGAATCCGGTCCGATTTGGGGTAGTCCTTCATGAACCGGCCCAGTTCCTGTCCTGCCCTGATCGGATCTTCCACGATCGACAGGATGGCCAGGTCCAGCGTCGCATCCTCCAGAGCTCCGGCCTTGTTCTGCGGATCGAGCTCCTTCGCACGGACGAGGTGCTTCCGCCCGTCGTCGTAGTCTTCCACCTCGAGCAGCACGTGGCCAAGGTCGGCGAGTGCGCGGGCATCATTGGGATTGGCGTCAAGGGCCCGCCTGGTTGCGACGATCTGCTTCGCCTGGTCAAGTTTCACGATGAAGCCCTCGGGCGGCGTGTACCCCCAGAATGTGAAATACGGATCGCCCTTGGCGTTGGTGAAGACATGGGCGGGCATTGAGCCGAAACGAACCTGTCCGCCCTCCGACTTCGATACAGACCAGGCGTAGCGATCGATGATCGCCTTGTTGACCGTGAGGACGGAGTCCACAGCACAGCACTCAAAGTTCGCGGAAAGGAAGGCCGCGATGGCCGGGCTGCTCAGGGTCTGGGTGCGCATCAACTGGCAGGCCTTCTGTGACGGGGCGAAAATGAACAGGTAGACGGGCTTGCCGGATTGCGCCGCGGCCGCCTGCGCATCCTCTACCCGCGTATACCACTTGACATCGGCAGCCTGGGCGGCCGACAGGCTCAGAAGAAGCAGCGCAGCAGCCAGCAGGATCGCCCGGCCGGCGAGGCTATCGCGCACCAGTGCTTGAACATACATGAAGTCAGTCACCTCAAGTGTGGAAACGCCCCTGCGCGGGGGTGGGTTCCGGGGCAGTCGGCCAAGGCAGGCGAACGCGACGGTCAATCCACGTGCTTGGTTCCAGTCTTACCAGGTCCATCGGGCCTGGAGAAACGCCTGGTCGGTGCGGTCATCATATCCGATCCGGAAGGGACCGTATTCGGCGGCAACCCAGAGCAGCTGTGGGTCTTCCAGGAAGGGCGAACTACCATCGAACAGGTCGCGGACACCATCTGGCATCTTCGCGAGGCCGATCATGGAGCGGACCTCGCGATCCCAGCTTGTGGAGAACATCAGACTGTCGGCCCCGACCGCCCGCGCGATTCGCGTCTCGGCGTAACTGTGCAGCGTGTAGTATCTGTTCAGGAAGCGCGAGAACTTCGCCAAAGGCGGGTATGACGCCACGGTCATCCAGGGCAGGTAGACCTCGCCGGCGGCATAGGCCTTGTGCTCCTTCAGTGCGCGCTTGATCGCCGGGAGCGACACCTCGTCAGTCTCCACAAGGGTGTAGGACTGGCCAGCCAATCGTGCATAGGGCGACTGGGAGGCGGTGATGGGCAGGCGGTCCCCGTAGCGCGGATCATTGAGAAGCGAGAGCACCCGGAACATTTCGAACATGATGGGCTGGATCACGTAACCGTCGAAGTCGAACTTGAGCAGCCGCTCAGGTCCTCCCGTTACGCCGGGGTGGAGCATGAACGCCAGCCCGTCTTCCCCATGGATGGTCTCGATCACCCGCTTCATCGTCATCCCGTCCGGGATGTGGTCCGTTGTGAACAGCGCAAGCACCGGCCCGGAGTGAGTGTAGACAACCTGGCCGGGTATTACCAGGAAATCCGCAGGGATCTCGCGCTCCCGTTGCAAGCGCGCGGCGATGCGCTGGGCCTTCTGCCAACCATCGATGCGGCTGCGATCGGCGAACGCAATTGCCTTCAGCCCCCTCCGGGCCGCCTCCCGGATGATCCGCTCAACCGAGGCAACCGAGTCATAGCTGATGTTGCTAGACACCCGCAAGTCGACGGCGATCTGCCCATCAGGGGGCGAGATCTCCGTGAGCGCATCAGGCAGCCTGGGCAGGAGGAAGCTGCCGAGGAAGTCGGCCAGTACGTCATCTCTCAGGTGTCCGGGGTCCTTCAGGACCGATAGCAGGGAGTCGGTGGCCCACTCATAGCTGCGACGGTTGAGATAGGCATACGCGGCCGCCCATGCGAGACGGCGAGCGCGCTCGTCGGCGTCGGAGTCCAGCAGCTCGACTTGAGCGCGCGCGATAACGAATGGGTTGAACCGCCAGCGTTGGGTGAGCCAGGGCGACGAGTAGAAATCCTCCTCGCACATCTGACCAAGGTTCGCCTCGGGGTACAGGTCCGGCAGGAAGCTCGGGCAGTAGAGGGCGCTCGTTCCGAACCCGTAGCCGTGATCAATCGGCGACTGCAGGCGGAGCGAGGCGACGGGCCCGCCTCGGGCATGGGCGGCTGTCTCGCCGAGAGTGTTCATCTCCAGCGTGGCCGCGAACTCCTCGAACTCCGCTTCGACCGTGGCCGTGAGTTCCGCATTCTGCGGGGACGCACAGGATGCGAGAATGAGCAGCACGCCGACAGTTGAGCTGACTCGCCAGAAATGCGTGACGTTCACGGAGCAATCGTTCCGTTGGCCGCGAGTGCGCGCGCTACAGCCACCAGGACTTGTGACCGGAGCTGTCTGCTGAGCAGGCTTCGACCGATCTCAACAGCGCGATCGGGGCTGGCATGCGCGATCCGGCAGGCGATCTCGGCCAGAACCGGCTCGACAGTGCCGGGATCGTCGATGGAGTTCAGCAGGTCGATGGCCGCATCGGGGTTCGTCGTCGCCGCCCTGAGGGCGACTTCGGCCAACCCCTCATTTCTGAGTTCCTCGCTCTCGATGGCCAGGACCGTCTCGCGCGCGCGGGCCGGGTCCAAGGCGGCAAGCGCGGCGGCCGCGTCGAGACGCGCCCGGTCAGCCGTCTCACCTTTCTGATCGCCCAGCGCGCTCAGCGCGGCCTCAGCGAGCACCCCCGCGGCCTCGACGCCTTCGCCGCGCAGTTCGGCCGCGGCCGCCGCAATCACGGCTGCGCGGTGAGGTCCGTCAGGCAACTCCTGGGCCAGCGCCAAGGCGGCATCGGGGCGCGCTGATGCCAGTGCGACGGCGAGGGCGGCAAGGGCAGTGGTCTGTCCTTGCGCCTGAGCGACCTCATCAACAAGGGGTCGTGCCGCGGCGAAATCAGTGATCGCCCACGCTGCCGCCAGTTCAACACGCGCAAGATCCGCCCCGGCATCCCTCAGCGGAATGGCGCGCACAACCCCGGCCGCCTCCCGGAAGGTCTCTGCTGCCAGGGCGGCATCGATGGGGGCGAGGGTCACCGCGAGATCACGCAGGGCGGCTGTCTTGAGCAGATCGTCATCGAGTGCGCGCGCCGCCTCAAGCGCGCCGCTCGCTAAATCCTGGGAGGATGGGTGCCCAAGTGCCGCTGCGAGCGCGGTCAGTTCGCGCAGGACAACGGTCCGCTGGAGAGGCCCCTTGAGCTCTCCCGCGATTGCCAGCGCCATCTCGAGGGTCTGGGCTGCCCGTGCCGGATCCACGGCGCTGATGCGCCGGGCGACGGATCGGAGCGCGAGCGCGCTACCCATTTCCGTACGCTCGGCGACGGCGTAATCGAGAGCGCGGGCGACGGCGTCCTCATAGCGCGTTGGGTTTCGTCCGTGCCAGACGGTGGCGATGTCGGCCATGCACAGCGCCCGGCTCTGCGGGTCCTGGGCGCGTTCAGCCGCCTTTGCGGCCTCGGCAAGCAGCCCCTCAACGGTCGTCTCTTGCGCCATCGCGGCGGACGTGGCGATCAGGGCAACCGCGAGGAAAAGCGCGCGCATGCCGACACTCCTTTCGCGCGGGAGTTCAGACCAATGAGTATGACGCGCCAGGACGCCCTGAGTTTCACCTGGCGGCGAGTGGAAAACCAGGTCACAAGGAAAAGGGGACCGGAGCAATGACCGGTCCCCTGAACGCGCGGTGACTACGAGAACATCAGACCCTGGTGAGGCTCCAGGCTGAGGTGCCCCTCTCGCGCAGTTGCGGGACAAAAGGGAGCGCAGCCGTTTCCTCATCCTCATCCTCTTCTTCGACTTCCGGAGGCGCCACCGGGGGGACCTCCGGCAGGCTGTCGACGGGCTTATTCTTCTTGAAGGTGCTCATCGGGATTTCGTACGGCGCGCCCGAGCTCGCATCACCGAGTTTCTTGAGGGAGAGCTTCGCCTGATCCTGAACGGGCACTGCGGGTTGCCCGTTGGCGAGGAGTGCACCGGCGCCGGCGCGCAAGAGGGCAACGGCCTCGCGGTCACCGATCTCGCCCAGCACCCAGGCGGCGCGCGCCCGGTTACCCACGGGGAGGTGAACGTTCGTCATGACGCCCGCCACCATAGTCAGCACCGGGTCCGGCTTCTCGTCGGTAACGTTCTCGCGCCCTTGCTTGACCAGCGCGACGCCGGCCATGTCGAAGACTTCCTCGTCGCTCTCCAGAACCTCAACCAACGCTTCGATGGCCCGCTCGTCGTCGAGGTTCGCCAGTTCAAGCACGGCCTGCTGACGGACCTTCGCATCCATCGAGTCGATGTCCTCGGACAGGCGCTCCATCGGGTCGAGAGCACAGCCGCTGAGGATGAGGAAGGCGCCGCTGACGATGGCCACAACCAGTAGCATGCTTCGGTTCGGCATGGAGTATGTCCTCCCAGTAGATCAAGAGACGGACTGTCGGGGCAGCGGCTATTCCTTGGGGACGCGCATGCCAAGCTTCCGCATGCTCGCCTTAGCGGCTTCTCGCGCCCAGTAGTAATCGTCATCCAGAGCGTCGGTCAGGGCGGTGTTGAGCTGTTGCTTGACGGAAGCATCGGCCTTGAGCGACGCCATGGAGTGCAGGGCCGCGGCCCGCACATCTCCGACGGTATCCTTGAGAGCTGCCACCAGGGCCGAAGCAAGGCTGGCCGCACCCTGAGAATCCCGCACCTTCTTGGCGACATCTGCGCAGGCGTAGGATGCTGCAACCCGGACCTCGACGTTAGGCTCCAGGTCCGGCTTCATCGCCACGGACAGGGCGTCGATGCACTCCTGCTTCGCGATCATGCCCAGGACACGGGCGCACTCAACGCGCAACTCCCAGGTCTTGTCGGACGGCGGCGCGGGAGGCGCAACCGCAGGCGGCGGTGGTGGCGGCGGAGGTGGAGGCATCGCGGCCGCGGGAAGGCCGGGTGGGGCAGGCGGCGGCGGAGGCGGAGGCTCGACCCAGAACGAAGCGGCAGCGCGACCGCCCGCTGCACGGGACAGCTTCTCGGCATCCTCGAAGGCCTTGGTAGCCGTCTCCAGCGCGGTCTTTGCAGCGTCCACGGCTGCCTGGGCGGCAACCGGATCGAATGGTGGAGGCTCGGGCATCCCGGCGGCGGTTGGGTAGACGGTGATGCCGCCGATCTTGCCCGTGGTACCAGGCACCGGCGCCGGCTTTTTCTTCTCGGGGGCGGCGTCGGCAGGTGCGGGCGCGAGTATGGTGGCTCCAGCCGGCGGCTTCGCGGCGAGTTCAGCGTTCTTGAGGGCGGTCTCGGCAGTCTTCATGGCCTGGAACGCGGTCCAAGCGACTGCCTCGAGGGCCTCGGTGGTGTCAGTGAGGATGCTGGACAGGTCGGAAACTGCGGCTTCATGTTTGAGCAGTCCGAGCGCGCGAGCGGCGGCGATCCGTACCGCTACGTCCTCGTCCGCGGCCGCGAGAAGGGCCTGGATGTCCGATGCAGCGTCCTTCGCCCCCATCTTGCCCAGGGCGAGGGCGGCGGCAGCGCGTACGCTGGGTATCTCGTCCTTGAGCGCACCTTTGAGGGGCTCGACGGCTGAGCGATTGCCCACCTCGCCAAGGAGCGTGGCGGCGCGCCACCTGGCAGGCGCGTAGCTGGACCCGAGGTGCTCCTCGTTCAGCAGCGCCGGGGTGATGGAGCCTCCCCGGTCCTTGAGCTGGTTCATGGCGTCCATGACCTTCGCGTAGTCCTTCGAGGTCATGTCGGCCAGCAGCTTCTTGGTGGCCACGGAGCGCTGCCACCGGGTGATTCCGAACACGGCCACCAGGATGACGGCGATGATGGCCAGCACGGTTATCGTGCGTCGGTTCACAGTCATCAACTCGCGTTCTGGCCCGTGAGGGCCCGGACTGACTTACCGCCACGCTGAGCACCACCGGAATGGCGGCGACTAGCGAACGCTCACGGAACGAATTGTGTTCAGCAATTCGGCCGCTGCCGCAACCTTGTCGGGCTGCGGCTGGTCTTCGGCGGCCAGGTGCTTGATCAAGTCCAGCGCCTGCGCGTCGCCGATAAGAGGCAGTGTGGCAACGAGCCAGGATCGATACTCGTTGTCGTCCGACTCACCACGCGCCTCGAGGACTGGCTCGGTGGCAGGCTTGCCGATGGCCCCGAGCGTGGCCATGATCCAGAGCTTCTTCTCGGTCGGTTCGCGCTTCAGGCGCTCAAGAAGCTCCCAGACCACATTCTCGCCCATCATCGACAGGCCGGCCGCAACCTTCGCCCGCAGTTCGTCGTCCTGCGTGCTGAGCATCAGATCGATCAGAGTCTTGCCAGCCACGGTAATCTCGGGCTTCTTGCCGGGCTGCGCCCGTGGGGCCACTCTTTCGCCGATGCGCGCGACGGCCACGGCCGCCTGGGCGGCGAACTGGCTTCCCGGCCTGAGCAGCGTTGCCAGGGGGGTGAGGCTGCCCTCGGTGCCGACGTACCCCAGTGCATGGATGGCCCGGTCGCGCACTTTCGCGGATTCCTTCGTGTCGGTGGCGGCCGCGAGGAGGACGGAGACATCCGTTACCTGCGCGCCTTCCTGCTTGCTCGCGCCCAGATCGGCGATATCCTCAAGCAGTTCATGGGTCGCCACGGCGGTCTGTTCGGCCATGAGGATCGCCGCGCGGCGCTTTGTGTTCTGGTCTGGGGAGCTCGAGAGTTTCCGCAGAGCTTTCTGAACGTCGCCGAGACGCCAGTCTCTGAGCACATCCATGGCGGCGTCGCGTACATCGGAGGACGGGCTCTCGAGCGCCGCTACGAGGCCTTCCGTGGCGCGCGCATCGGCGAGTTCATCCAGCGCTTTGATGGCCTGCACCTGAACGGCGGGCTCCTGCCTGGCCAGCGCCGCGAGGAGGGGCTCAACAGCGTCGCCGGCGCCTGTCCTGCCCAATGCCAGGGCAGCTTCCGCCCGTGCGGTGACAGGGAACGACGTGTTCTGAAGCACGGCCTTGGCCGGCCCCACCGCGCTGTAGCCCACTTTGCCCAGGGCGATCGCCGCCCAGTGCGCCCGGACCGCGGACGGGGAGGACAGAGCTGTGCGCAGGGCCGGCAGCGCAGCGTCGCCGATGCGCGCCAGGGCCTCGATCGCCATGCTGTTCACCCGCGGATTCCCGCTCCCAAGGGCATCCACCAGCACCGGGACAGCAGCCGGGCCGACGTTGGCCAATGCGTCGCGGGCCGCGTGGTAGACTTTCCAGTCGGGGTCGCCGAGGGCCGCGGCAACCTGGGGCAGCACGCGCACGTCGGCAATGTCGCGCAGGGCGTCAGCGGCGACACGGCGGATCGCTACATCGGCATCCTTGAGCATGCCTCCGAGCGGAACCACGGCGTTCGGGCCGCCGATCTCGGCGACGGCCTGCGTAGCAATGAGTCGGACCTCGCCTTCGGGATTGCCCAGCACGCCGCTCAAGGCCGGGATCGCCGACTCGCCCATCGCCGTCAGCGCGATGCGCAACTCAGTGGTGGCGCCCCTGCGGTTGGTCACGAGGGTGTTCACAAGCGGGCCAACGGCGCGCAGATCGCCGATACGCCCCAGCGCCTCTACGACAGCCGCCTTGACCTCGGGCCGATCACCAAGATGCGAAATCAGCACGGGAACCACGCCGTTGTAGATCGCGACGTCCCTCAGCAGCCCCAGGGCGGTTGCGGCGCGGCGCTGGACGGCCCATTGGGGATCATTGTTGAGCCGGTCGATCAGGGGCTGCACCACCGGCACAGCGGCGGCCGGCGGCACCAGAGCCGCGGCCTGGTCGCAGATGACGCCGAGGACCCTGCAGGCGTTGCCGCGAACGTCGGGGCTCTCGAAGGTGAGCAGATTGTCGATGATCGGTTGGATCGCCGGGACCTTCATGGCGATCAGGGCGGCCTCGGCCGTGGCCCGGGCGCGCATGTACTCCTGGGTCGACTCATCGCGAACCGTGCCGTCGGGGAGTGTCTTCTGGCCAGGCTCGGTCTTCTGCATGATGGGGATGAGCCGGTCTGTGACGGCGGGCAGGGCGATGCCGGCCAGGATGTCACGCACCAGGTCGCGCACGTACTGATCCCAGGCGTCAATGAGGTCGATGCAGCCGTCGATGACGAGGTTGCCCATGTCCGTTTCCATACCGGCCATGGCCTTGCCGAT
>JAGPGE010000035.1 GCA_018056145.1 Armatimonadota bacterium | reverse complement strand
TGTACATACCCTTGCCTCCCGTCCATCATCGCGCGTGGATCCGCTACTGCCAGACGCGCCGCGAGAACAGTGCGAGCACTGGAAGGATCTCGAGCCTTCCCGCCAGCATCGCCACGATGTAGTAGGCCTTGAGCGCCGTTGGGAACGCCGCCAGGTGAGTGGGCGTCAGGAGCGAGGGCCCCATGTTGCTCACTGCTGACAGCGACACGGTTATGCTTTCCAGCGCGCCGTGGTGGCTGAACAGGGCGGTGAGCACCCCCCCAAGAGCCGTGAGCGCCAGCCAGCAGAAAGCGACCACCACCATCTGGTTGACTTCCTCTTCCGGGATCAGCGTCCCGCCGAGACGGAAGGGCATGACGTAGCGCCTCGGATACGTGCTACGCTTCACATGATGCCAGGCATACAGGCGAAGCACCCGAAACCTCAGGATCTTCAGCCCGCCCGAGGTGGACCCGACACATCCCCCTGTCAGCATCAGGAAGAGCAGCGCCTGCAGCCCGGCGGGGAAGCTCAGCCAGTGCCTGAAGTCCGTGGTGGCAAGACCGGCCCCGCTCAGCAGCGACGCCGACTGAAACAGCGCCCGCCTCGGCAGTTCCCCGTGGCTGAAGACATTAGGCCCGGTTCTCATGTACCCTTCGACCACCAGCAGCAGCACCGTCCCGGCAAGCATCGTCCAGTAGGTCCGCGTCTCCGAGCCGAACAGCGTGGAGCGCGGCTGGCCGCTGAGGAGCAGGTGGTGGCTCAGGAAGCTGATCCCCGACAGCAGCATGAACACGATCGTCACGAGTTCGATCCCATACGCGTGCGGGTGTCCGGCCAGCGCGAACTGTCCGAGGTTCGCGTCATGCAGCCCGAAGCCGCCCGTGGATGAAGTGGACAGCGCGTACGCCAGCGAGTTGAACCCCCCGGCGCCCAGCAACAGGAGCGCCAGGAAGTTGAGCGCGGTCAGGCCGATGTAAATCCGCCACAGGATTAGGATCGTGCCCCGCACTCCTGGCGAGGGGCGCTGCACAAGGGCCTTCGGGCCCTCCACCAGCAGCAGGCGGAATGCCTCGCCACCTGGGAAACTGACGAGCAGGAAGAAGCTCAGTATCCCGAGCCCCCCGAGCCATTGCATCTCGACCCGCCACAGCAGTATCGAGCGCGGGAGATCCTCGATGCCCGTCAGGACCGTGAACCCGGTGGTCGTGAATCCGCTGGTGGCTTCGAAAGCGGCATCCACGAAGGGTATCCCGAGGCTCAGCCAGACTGGCAGGCCGCCAGTAAGCGAGTAGAGCACCCAGCCGGCAACACAGAGCACCAGCGCCGCACGCCACGACATGTGCTTCTGGGGGAAACTCCGCTCCAGCCACCAACCCAACAGGGCTACGGCCACTGCCGCTCCACCGAAAGCCTCCAGTTCGGCAATCTCCCCGTACCACAGGGCCACCAGCGCGGGCAGGCACATGGCTGCGCCCAAGACGAGCAACAACTCCCCAAGGGCATGGGCGCCGTCGCCCAGCACCCGCAGCCTGGACACGCGCGGCCGCAGGTCGGGCCCCAGGGAGCGCATCTGTGAGCGGCTCATGTGGCGGATGGACCGGGGGTTCACGCCTCCATTGTAGCACAGCACGGGATTCCGCTGCACCCATCACATCATCCAAACGTGTCCCGGCCGTTACACCGGCGTCACTGCCGGGAGGTCAAGACATCTCCCCAGCGTGTCGATACTCCACGTGACCGCGGACACACCCGTGTTCACGGATGAACGACCAAACATGGAGGTGCCGCAAATGTTCGGAGCGATTCGGCGGTTGTGGAATGACGAGGACGGGCTGACCACGGTGGAGTACGCCCTGATGCTGGTGCTCATCGTGATCGTCGGCATCACCGCCTGGGGCAGCCTTGGCGGCAGCGTGAGCGACAAAGTGGACGAAGTCAACACCACCATCAGCGGCTCCTGACGCCCGCCGGTTGTGCTCGTGCACAACCACCCAAACCCGTTGCGCGCGAGGGTCACGTCTCATGATCCTCGCGCCCGACTCCACATGGAGGATGGACGAGTGTCCCCTATCGTTGGGCTCTGGGCCGACGAGCAGGGGGCTGTCACCACTGAGACAGCCCTTATGCTGGTCGCCGTCTGTCTGGCGACATACCTGGCCTACACCACTCTCGGGCGGAAAGTGAGCAGCATTGTTGAGGACTCCACCGGGGAGGCGTTTGGGCAGTGACGCATCCAAGGCGCCGGAAGCAGGGTGCTTACACAGTTGAGCTTGCGCTGGTCATCCCGGTGTTGCTCGCCTTCATTATGGGCGTGCTCGAAGCCGGCAACACCATCCATCACTCAGTGATCACCGCACACGCCACCCAGGAGGCGGTCCGTCAGCTGGCCATCGGCGCCACACTGGAGGGGGCGCGAACCGTTCTGCTCGACCAGATGGGCGACCCGTGTTGCAGCGCCGTGAGCATTGAGGCCGAATACCGCCGCAGGCAGGGAAGCGGCCTTACAGATTGGGCGCCGCTGCCCGAAGATGAGTCCGGGAACACTGCGCCGATCGGTTCCCAGATTCGCGTGACCGTCACCCGCAGGCACGCGCTGCTGTTCGGCACCCTTTTCAGCCGGCTTGCCGGGAACACAGGGCAGGCGGGGATCGACCTTGTAGTTTCACGCACCACCCACCGGGAGTAGCGGGACGCGAATGGAAACAGACGCGACCCGCGGGAAATGATCCGAGTCCTGATCACCGAGATAGCACCCGGCCTTGCCGAGGGCATCCGGGCTGCACTGGCATCCGTGGATGACGTACATGTCACGGGATACGCCCGCGACGGCCTCGAGGCCGTCCAGATGGCCGTCACCACCCGCCCCGAGATACTCCTCCTGCCCGAGCATCTCCCGGGCCTGCCGGGGACCTCCGCCTGCGAACTGATCTCCCTCGTTGCCCCCGGCGTTGCCTGCGCTCTGCTGTGCGATGATTCCAGCGAACAGACACTGCGCAGGGCCATGCGCGCCGGTGCTCGGGCAGTGATCACCCCGGCCACGTCGGCCCAGCAACTTGCCCAGATCGTCGAGGACCTCAGAACATTGCCCGCGCGTAGACAAGACCCAGAGTACCGCATGGCGCTCGATCCTGACGCCATGCCCCAGACGATAGCCCTCATTTCGCCCCGTGACGGTGCGGGCAAGTCCACGCTCGCGGCCAACCTCGGCGCGGCGCTACTGTCCCACGCTCCTGACAAGGTGGTCCTTGTGGACCTGTCCGGGCAGTTCGGCAGCCTGGCCCTCCTGCTCAACTCCAAGCCCGCGGGGAATGTGCTTGATCTGGCCGGTTACGCGATGGAGATGGACCTGGACCTGGTGGAAACCTTCCTCTTCAGCCACCCCTCGGGGCTGAAGCTCCTCGCCGGCGCCACACGCCCTGACCCCGCATGGATGGACGTGCTCTCCGTGAACTTCGTAGCCGCTCTGCTCGGCATTCTGCGCCGCAGGTATCGCTACATCATCTGCGATCTTCCCGCTACCGTCTGGCCGGGATCACTGTACGCAGCCAGCCGCGCGCAGATTGCCCTCTGCGTGGGCAGCCTCTGGAGCATCACCGAACTCAACGCCCTTGCCGAAATGATCGACGCATTCGTGCCCCAATACGTTACCGACGAGTCATTCCGTCTCGTGCTCAACCGCTCGGCCAACCAGGATGCCTTCGATGAGGCCGCGCTGCGCAAAGCCACGCGGAAGAAGATCTGGCACTCGGTCCCCAATGACACCCAGACCGTGCATGCAGCCGCGAATGACGGCGTGCCCGCAGTGCTCGCGAAGCCGTCATCACCTTTCTCGCGCAGCATAACCCAACTGGCCGGCAAGATCGTCGAGGAGGCCCGGACGCGGGTGCCCGCACCCGAAGAAGCCGGTGCCTAGACCTCCGGACAGACCGGTCCGACGACCGCACTCATAAGCACGAAAGGCAGGCCGAGACATGGTTGCCAATCCCGGATCAGTGTGGGATAGCGAATACCAGACCACGAGCAACCGGGCGCTCGCAGCCCAGTTGCTTCGTCTTCAGACTCAGGTTCATGAGCGACTCCTCGCGGAGACCGACCTGCAGGACCTCCAGCGCATGACCCGCGAGCAGCTTCTCGAACGAGTCGGCATCATCACCGGCGAAGTCGCCCGGGCTTCCCGTTTCACCCTTACCGCGCGCATGCGGCAGCAGGTCCTGTCCGAGGTCTACAATGAGGTGCGCGGTTTTGGCCCCATCCAGGCGCTTCTTGATGATGACACGATCACCGAGGTTATGGTCAACGGTCCCCGCGTCATCTTCGTTGAGCGCAAAGGCAAGGTTGAGGAGGTCGAACGGCAGTTCGTCGACGACCTTCATGTGATGCGGATCCTCAACAAGATCATCGCGCCCCTTGGCAGGCGCCTCGATGAATCCATGCCCATGGTTGACGCCCGTCTGCCCGACGGCTCCCGGGTCAATGCCATCATCCCGCCGGTGTCAGTCACCGGGCCCTGCGTCACCATCCGCAAGTTCTCCCGAGAGCCGTTCAGCGTGGACAGCCTGATCTCTTTCGGCACCCTCACCGAACCGATGCGCGAGTTCCTCCGCGCCTGCGTGGAAGCCCGCCTGAACATCCTGGTCTCAGGCGGCACGGGGAGCGGAAAAACGACCACTCTGAACGTGCTCTCCTCCATGATTCCAGCGGGCGAGCGCATCGTCACCATTGAGGACGCCGCCGAACTGCGCTTGCAGCAGCGCCACGTTATCACCCTCGAAGCCCGCCCGCCCAATCTCGAGGGCCGCGGCGAGATCACCATCCGCCAGCTTGTGAAGAACGCCCTGCGCATGCGCCCCGACCGCATTGTCATCGGCGAGGTGCGCGGCGGCGAAGCGTTGGATATGCTTCAAGCCATGAACACCGGACATGATGGCAGCCTCAGCACCTGTCACGCGAACTCACCCCGCGACGTTCTCTCGCGCCTGGAGACCATGACCCTCATGTCCGGCGCCGAACTGCCGTCGCGCGCCATACGCGAGCAGATTGCGGCTGCCATTGACCTCATCGTCCAGCAGGCCCGTCTGCGTGACGGATCGCGCAGAATCACCCACATCACTGAAGTCCAGCACATGGAATCCGATCGGATCGTCACCCAGGACCTGTACAAGTTCGAGCAGGAAGGCGTGGACATGGCCGGGCGTGTGGTAGGCAAGTTCATGTTCACTGGACTTCGCCCGCTCTTTGCCGACAAGCTCACGGCGCAGGGCGTCCGCCTGCCCACGGACTTGCAGCAGGCATGGATGGGAGCGGGGAAAGCATGTCGCCAGTGATCATCATCGCCGCCGCCGTCTTCACCGCAGGGGCCGCAGTTGCCGCGCTGATCATGGCCTTCTCGTCCGCGGCAGAGCGCGAATCCGGTGACCAGGCAGTGGCGTCGCAGGCCACCCCGCAACCCCAGAGCCGTCCGGGAGACGCCTCGCCCATCATCACCGGAACCCTCCAGCGCATGGGCGTCAACCGCCGCCTGCAGTGGATGCTCCTGCAGGCCGGTCTGCTCCTGCGCCCTTCCGAGCTTGCCGCGCTGATGCTCGGATGCGCTGGGGTCGGCTTCGCCATCGGCATGGTGGTGAAGCAGCTGCTAGGGGCCCTGGTTCTGGCCGCCGCGGGGCTGATGGTCCCATGGTTCTACGTGAACATACGCATCGGCGCGCGGCGCAAGGCCCTCGGGAACCAGCTTGCCGAGGCTCTGTCAATGATGGCCTCTTCTCTGCGCTCCGGGTACTCCTTCCTACGGGCTATGCAAGTGGTCTGCGACGAAATGGACCCGCCGATCTCCGAGGAGTTCGGGCGGGTCCTGGATGAGCTGAACGTGGGCGTCTCCCAGGAGCAGGCACTTAAGCACCTGCACGAGCGCTGCCCCACGCCCGACGTGGAACTGGTGGTCACCGCCTGCCAGATACAGGCCAACGTCGGCGGCAATCTCGCCGAGATCCTCGAGACCGCCGCGGAGATGATCCGAGAGCGCGTGCGTCTCTACGGCGAGATAAACGCCCTTACCGCCGAAGGTCGGCTGTCGGCGGGCATCCTGGCTACCTTGCCCATCTTCCTGGCGCTCGTGGTGGACCGTCTCAGCCCCGGATACCTGCAGCCGCTCTTCTCCACACGTGCGGGGCTGATGATGTTAGGCGGCGCATCCGTGGCGATGCTGACGGGGCTCGCTCTTATCAAGAAGATGCTGAACATCCAGATATGAGGGCTAACCGGAGACATCCCGGCCCTGCGGAGGCTGATGCCGTGTGTTCGTGATCCTCATCGGCGGGCTGGTCTTCGTTTCCGCAACTTTCGCCGCCATGGCCGCGGTCATGGAGAACCAGTCTCGCACAATGTCCAGCCGTTTCGCCCAGGTGGCGGCGGGGGTCGCGGCGGACGATGTGCCGGAAGCTGTCCGCGGCAGCTTCCGTGAACGCGTCCTGTCTCCGCTGCTGCAGCGCCTCAATGCCTTCGCCTTGCGCCTGACACCAAAGGCGTCCACAAAGGCAATCACACTGCGCCTTGAGCGCGCCGGCCAACCGTGGGGCCTGAACCCCGGCTCGTGGACTTTGGTCCAGTTGGCCGGACTTCTTGTGGGCATCGCGGGATGCCTGTGGGTCCTCAAGGGCACCCACTTTGATGCGTCCCTGCGTCTTGCCCTGGGGCTGATGGTCGCCGGAGGGGGGATCATCGCCCCCGGTCACATTCTCGATAGCCGGGCGAAAGCCCGACAGTTCATGATCCGTCGGGCCCTGCCGGATGTCATCGATCTTCTGGTGGTGAGCGTTGAGGCTGGGCTTGGTCTGGATGCCAGCGTTCAGGAGGTCATCGCCAGGCGCAAGGGGCCGCTGCTGGATGAGTTCGCGCGGGTACTCGCCGAAATCCGCGTGGGCAAGGCGCGCCGCGCGGCCTGGCAGGAGATGGCTACTCGGGTAGACATCCTGGAGCTCAAGGTCTTCGTGGCAGCGCTGGTTCAGGCCGAGGAGCTGGGCTCCAGCATCGCGGGGGTGATGCGCGGTCAGGCGGATGCCTTGCGCTCGCGCAGGAGCCTTGCCGTGCGCGAAGTGGCAGCGATGCTCCCCGTGAAGATGCTCTTCCCGTTGGTCTTCTTCATCTTCCCGGGAATCTTCGTGGTCATTCTTGGCCCAGGCGTTGTGAACATCATGGACACATTCGGCCGCATTGGGTTCTGATTGGCGGGATTGAGGTCCGGGCGCGACGCCTAGGTCACGAACGTCACGCCCTTGCCGTCCAGGGCCCTCGACTCCCACGCGAGCAGGATGGTGAAGATGCTCCGAGACGGGCGCCATCGAGCAGAAGCCAGGGGACTACACGGAGACGCCCATGAGTATCGCCGCCGAGATGCACAGCAAACAGCTCAGCAACCACGGGCTGATCCAGCTCGACGACGGCAGGAATCTGCTGGGCATCACCCACCACCGTGACGTACGCCCGTTGACCAGCGATCCGGACATCGCGATCTTTGATGAACCGCGCCTGGATCCGCGGTCGCGTGCTCCCTACCGATATGCCGCGGCCGTCTCCACCATCGCCACATAGTTGCGCACCGTCAGGTCAGTCAGGACCTCGGTATGCGGGGATGCGGTCGGGGCGAGGATGTACCCCCCTCCCGGAATGCCATCCTCGATCGCCCGCTTCACCATGTCCACAAACCGCCCTGTGGGTGTCGCATAGATGTCCCCGATCTGGATGTTGCCCTCCAGGCACACGCGGTCGCCGATCCGGCGCTTGCCGTCGGCCAGCGTGACATCCCCCATCGGTGGCGCTTCCAGCGGGTGCAGAACGTCCGCGATCTGCGGGAAATCATCCAGCACAGCGTCCAGAGGCCCGTGGCAGTGGACGTGCAGGAGCTTGCCCGCGGCATGTATCCGTTCGAGGATCTGGCGCTCGGGCTCAACGCAGAACCGCCGGAAATCCCGGGCGCTGTGAAGGGGCGGCGTGGCGTACTCCTGCCCCAGGGTGGCGAAAACCTCCCCCACTCCCGCGGAAATCAGCAGGTCCACCCGGTCGAGAATGCGCCGGAGAAACTCGTCGATCAAGCGCAGAATGGAGTCGCGCTCCTCGATGCTCCAGATGGCCAGAAGCTCGGAACCCATCAGGTCATGTACGTAGCCGATGGGGTCCTGCGCGATGTAGACCTGGACGATCCCCCTGTCGCCGGCCAGTTCGTCCTGCGCACGGAAGCTCGTGGGGTCGATCTCCCGCAGCGGCTCGTAGGGCACAGACAGGAAGCGCTCAACGTCCTCGAGGGACTTGATGGGGAACTCCATCTGCATGCCGGGCAGGCCGCGCTTACTGGCGAGGTGACGGGTCCGCAGGTCGCCGCGAGGCGTATGCCAGAGCGTGATGGATTCGACCCAGTCGGGGTGCCCCACCTGGTGGGTTGTGGCCGGCACCTGCGCCTGGGTCAGGAACCAGCCGCCGGGAGGGCCCCAGTTCAGCACGTAGTCGCCATACTCAGCGACCGCGTCAATCACCGGGCGGTAGCTCGGGTGGCGCGTGGCCACCCATTCGCGGTCCCAGGCTCGGACCCCGCGGACCTGAATGGGCAACTGGTACGGCTGCGTGCGTCTCATCGCCGCCATAAGCCGGTCGCGGGACGTCATCGGCATCACCCGTGGGCGGAATCCAGTGCATCGGCGGGCCAGGGACGGAGCTGCACCAGGCTTCGCGGTCCGTCAGGACTTGCGTGGACATCCCTGACGTGGTACAAAGTGGCCATCGCCCCGTTGTATCTCTTGCCCGACGAAGCGGGAGGTTCTCCATGGCCGAGGTCATTCCCTTCCAAGGATGGCGCTACAACCCTGAGCGCGTCGGAGAGATGGCGGACATCGTGGCCCCGCCTTATGACGTCATCTCAGAGGGCGAACGCCAGGCCTACGTCGCCCGATCTTCGTACAATATCGTGCGTCTCGACCTGGGCATTGACCCGCTAGACAGTCCCCCGGTGCCATCCAGGTACGAACTTGCGGCCGCTGACCTGCGCGAGTGGCGGCGCGAGGGCGTTGTGGTGCAGGAGGACGCGCCTGCTTTCTACGTCTACGAACAGACCTATCGCCCACCCACGCCAATGCCCCGGGAAGGCGACGAACCCCTGAAACGTCGCGGGTTCATTGGACTGGTGCGCCTCGAGGAATACGAGAAGCGGGTCGTCCTGCCTCACGAGAGCACACTGCGGGCCCCCAAGGAGGACCGCCTGCGGCTCATGCGGGCCACCGAATGCTCCCTCAGCCAGGTATTCAGCATCTACTCCGATCCCCAGTTGACCTTCGAAACGATGGCCGAGGAAGTCTGCTCTTGTCCGCCGCTGTGGGAAGTCACCGATGCGGAGGGTGTCGTGCACCGGTTCTGGGCGATGACCGATGAGGGCATGTGTGCCGCGCTGACGGCCATGTTCGCAGACAGGCCGATAGTCATCGCGGACGGACATCACCGCTACGAGACGGCGCTTGCGTACCGGAATGAGCAGCGCGACAGGCACGGGCACATCCCTGATGCGCCCTGGGAGTATGTGTCCATGTTCCTGTGCAATACGGACGCGGGCGCACTGACGATCCTTCCCTGCCACCGGCTCCTTCGCGAACTGCCCCTGGAGGCCGAGGCCATGCTCTGGCGCAATGTGATGGACGTGTTCGAGACCGAGCGCGTCATCTTCGACGGGTCTTCGGATGAGGCGCGGGTCGCCGGCATTCACTCACTGCTGGGACGCATGTCTGAGGCGGCGCCGGGCGAGCACACCTTCGCACTGTACTCGGGTGGTGCGTACGCGCTGCTTCTGCACCTGCGAGACATGGACCGCGCCATTGCACACGGGGTCGACCAGTTGCCGCCTGCGATCCGCGAGCTTGACGTGGCGCTGCTGCACAAGCTTGTGATTGAGGGCATCATGGGACTGACGGGAGAACTGGCCGCGACCGGAGCGAACGTGGTCTACTCCAGGGATGGCCATGATGCCGCGAACCGTGTGGCGCGGGGCGAGGCCGCAATGGTGCTGTACATCAACACCACCCGGGTTGAGCACGTAATGCAGGTCGCGCTGGCCGGGGAGCACATGCCGCAAAAGGGCACGTACTTCTACCCCAAGGTGCTCTCGGGCCTGGTTTTCCACGACCTTAGAATCTGACCCACGGAGACGGGACTGAACTGAATGGACATCGCCTTCCCGCTTGACTATGAAGAGGACGTTGACAGGACGGTTTTCGAAGACGAACTCGGGCCGTGGCTGCCTGACGCGATCTTCGACTTCCACTCCCATGTGTACTCCCGGGACTGCGTCTCCGGCGGCCGGAAGGAGAACCCCGATCCGTCCCTGCCGACCGTCTGCGAGTACTACCCCGTCGAGAACTACCTGGACTCAATGGCACGCCTCTTCCCCGGCAAGCAGCTGGAGGCGCTGGTCTTCAACACCGTGCTCGCGGACTCGAAGATGCGTGACCAAAACGCATACGTGGCTCGCGCGCTGCGGGAGCGTGAAAACCTGCACGGGCTGATGATGTGCGGGGTCAGCGAAGATGAGGAGGCGCTCGAGGAGGAACTGCGCTCCGGCGGGTTCCTCGGGACCAAGCCCTACTGGACCTACGTCACCTGGAAGGCCCAGGCGGACGTGACGCTAGAGGACATGATACCCCCCGGGCAAAGACGCCTCGCGGAGCGTCTCGGACTGATCCAGATGGTCCACATCCCGCGACTTGGCAGGCTGGCGGACCCGGAGAACGTGGATGGCCTCCTGCGGCTCTGCGATGAGTGCCCCAACTCGCCCATCATCATGGCCCACTTCGGGCGGGCATACTTCCCCGAGGCCGTGGGCGACCTCAAGTCCCTGCCAGACTGCCCGAACCTGTACGTGGACTTCTCCATGGTGCAGAGTTGGGAAGCCTGCGAGATCATGATCAATGCCTTCGGGCCCGACAAGATCCTGTTCGGCCTGGACATGCCGGTAGCCCAGGAGAAGGGCAAATTGCTCAGTGCTAATGGCCAGCGCCATTTCTTCACAAAGCGCATCCACCCGTGGAGCATCCACAACTCCACCGGCAGCTACCGAATACGCTGCACGTTCTACGCGTATGAGATTGTAAGGGCGTTCAAGCAAGCGGCAGAACGCATCGGCCTGGGACCCGGGGATGTGCGCAAGGTCTTCTGGGACAATGCGAGAGCCCTGGTGGCGCGAACCGAAGCGCGGCTGGGCTACTGAGCGCGCGCTCGCTAAGTGGCAGGCCCCGGAAGCAGCTTCGGCGAAATAGAGACACGTGGAGTCGTGGTGGCTCGGCGTATGCAAATCACGAAGCCTTCAGGAGCGAAACGATGGAGATCCTGGGAATCGACATCGGCGGAACAGGCATCAAAGGCGCCCCTGTGGACATCGACAAGGGCGTGCTGGTCAGCGAGAGATATCGCATCAGGACCCCGGAACCGGCCACGCCGGACGCGGTCGCGGACGTGGTTGCCGAACTCGCGGCGCATTTCGACTGGAAGGGGCCGCTGGGCTGCACCTTCCCGGCCGTCATCAAAGGCGGCGTGGCCCACACGGCAGCGAATGTGGACAAGGCCTGGATTGGGACCAATGCAGCCCAGCTCTTCACCGACCGGTCTGGCTGCCCATCGCGAGTCATCAATGACGCTGATGCAGCCGGTGTCGCGGAAATGCACTTCGGCGCCGGAAAAGGCAAGGCCGGGACGATCTTCATGCTGACTTTCGGCACCGGGATCGGCAGCGCGATCTTCACCAACGGCCTGCTGGTGCCCAATACCGAGCTTGGGCACATGGACATCCGGGGCAAGGAAGCAGAGCACCGGGCATCGGATAAGGCGAGAAGAGACGACGGGATCAACTGGTCGAAGTGGGCGGAGCGCGTCACCGAATACCTCAACGTGCTGGAAGCCCTGTTCTGGCCGGACCTGTTCATCATCGGCGGCGGGGTGAGCAAGAAGCCGCAGAAGTTCCTGGATAACCTCAAGACGCGCACGCCTGTGGTTCCAGCCGAGTTGCAGAATGAAGCGGGGATCGTCGGCGCGGCAATGTGGGCTTCGGGGCGCGACGAGATCTGCGGACCGTTACTCGCGCTGGCGGATGGCCCGGTGGAGTAGCAGGCGGCGACGGTCACGGTTGTGGTTTCCATGGACGACGAGGCGGCGCGCGGAAGAGGAGCACCTACGGCGCGCCGCCCTCGTTGCACGTCCCATTGCGGGCGAGGCATTACCCCGCCTTGATGCGCACTTCGCGGCCCTTCTCCGCGCTTTTCAGCACTGCTTCCATCATCTGCTGCACGATAAGCCCGTGGCGCAGGGGCGCCTGGCATTCCACCCCATCCAGGATGCAGTCGATGAAATGCCCAGCAATGTTCTCCCACGGATCCGGTCCCTTAGGAAGGTCGACTGTCGTGTCATGCGGCGCACCGTTCACGGTGCGGTAGAGGGTGAGCGGCGAGAGTTTGCCCCCCGCCTCGGTGCCAAACAGCTCGATCTGCAGTTCCGGCTGCTGGTGTGAAGCCCAGAAGCTCTCTACCTGCACGCCAACGCCCCCCTCGAACACAATCAACCCGCCGGCGTAGTCATCGGCCGCGTACTGGGAGTAGACCTCCTTCTCAGGGGTGCTGAAGTCCCAGTATCCCAGCCCACGCGGGCCGAACTTCGCACCCGCCACCGCGAGCGCGGATTTCGGCTTCGGCAGTCCGAGTAGCCACCAGACGGCGTCCAGAACGTGCACGCCCATGTCCCGGAACGCGCCGCCGCCTTCCTGAATGAAGCCCATGTTCCAGGCGGGAATCCCGCTGCGCCGGATGCTGCGCGCACGGGCGTAGTACAGGTCGCCGAAGAAGCCATCGCTGGCCAGCCCACCCAGGTACCTGCAAGCCGCACCGAACCGGGTGCTCAGCGACATCATGTTGACCACGCCCGCTGCCTCCGCCGCTTCCACCAGCTTCGCCGCGGAACTTTCGGAATCCGCAAGGGGCTTGGTCACAAGCACGTGCTTGCCGTTGCGCACTGCCTCCAGCGCAATGGGAACGTGAAGCTGGTTCGGCGTGCCCACGAAGACCGCGTCGATCTCCGGATCGCGACACATTGTCTTGTAGTCGGTGAAAGTGCGGACAGGACCGGGCAAGTCCTTCGCGAAGTCATCCATCCGGGCCTGGACCACATCGCACAGGGCGACCACTTCTCCCCTGGGATTGCCCGCGATTGCCTTTCCATTGGGCCTGCCGATGCCCATCCAGACGATGCCTGCTCGGACCTTCTTCATGCCGCCGCCTCCTGGCGCCAGATTGCGCAGCGTACTGGGCGTGGTTCGCCCACCCGGACGCAACTCCTCCCCCACCTGCACGCGACAAGGAAATCACGCACATCACAGCGAAGAAAGTCGGCAGTGGAGACAACGTCTTGACGAGATCTCCACAAGGGCGCACAGGCTCGTCTGATAACGGAGGTCGAGGAGCTTGCGGCACTGCATGACGGCTGCCCTGCTCTGTCTGATCATGGCCGGGACAGGCGTCGCGGAACCGGAAAATCTGGTGACCAACCCAGCGTTCCGCAGCGGCTTTCTGACGCCAACCGACTGGTCCTTCAACTCCGCCGAAGACAACAGGGTGGACTGGCAGTCGGGCGACGTTCCCGGCGAGCGAGCGGTGCTGCTCCAGGGAAGCGGCGCGGACTGGGCGGGGCTGACCTCGCGCCGGTTCGCGGTGTCACCGGGCGAACAGATTGCCGTCGTCGCACTCATGCGAACGCTGGACGGCGCCGCCGGCAGCCAGGCGGACCGGCTTTTCGTTCGGTTCTTCTCAGATGCCCGATTCATCGGCCAGGAAGGCCCGACGCCCGCGCATCTGCAGGGCGACTGGACGGTGCTCTCGGGTGTGGTTACCGCGCCGGACGACGCGCGGTGGGGTGATGTGTCGCTGCAGATACGGTCAAAGGGTCGCTACCAAGTGGCCAGCGTGGCTTGCGTGAAGTCAACGGATGCGCGGGATGCTGAAGCGCTGCTGACGCCCGCTCCAGCGTCCGCGGACTGGAAGATCACCCGGCCCGAAGATTCGCTCCCGCCGGATGAAGACAGCAATGGTCTGGCGGATGCCCTCGAGAGGTTCTTGGGCATCCAGCCTGAGGATGCTGCGAAGAGCATACGGCTCACCCGCGCTAAGACCACCAGCCTCCAGACCCACACCGGCTATCGCGAGGACAATGATCTGATGGTGGACATCGTGATCATTGCAGGGAACCGGGAGCGCGACATCCGGTCCTGGGCGACCTTCGGCTATGAGCCTCACGTTATGGTGGGGTTCCGGGCGGGGCCGGATTATCTCGAACGCAAGCTGGGCGACCTCACAGGACGCGATGAGGTCCAGACCGATGCCGCCGGCAACCTCCTGGACTGCGGCCCCGGAAGCTACTACATGGTGCCCACGGCGAACCGGCGTGACATCTTCCGCCAGTACTTCGCCGATGCGGTGAACCGTGGGGCCCGGGCGGCCTGCCCCGAGGAGCCGGAGTTCTTCGCACGCGCAGGCTACAGTGAGGCGTTCAAGCGCGAGTGGCAGGTTTTCTACGGCGAACCGTGGCAGGACCCGGCGAGTTCCGTCACCGCGCGCTACAAGGCGGAGCGGCTGAAGATGGCGCTGGAGCGGCAACTGCTGCAAGCCTGCTATGAGGGCGCGCGCAGTGTGGACCCGGCGATCACCCGGTTCCTGTTGACCCACAGCCCGGTGAACTACACCAGTTGGGGCATCACATTCGGCCATCAAGACATGCTCGCCACCGGTCTGGTGGACGCGATGATCGCCCAGGTATGGACCGGAACGGCACGTTCCGCGGTGCGCTATGAGGGCAAGCGTCGCGAGCGCACCTTCGAGAACGGTTACTTGGAGTACGCGTCATGCCTGGGCCTGACCCGGGGGACGGACATCGACCTGTGGTTCCTGATGGACCCGCTGGAGGACAACCCGGACCGGTCCATGGAAGACTACCTGTTCAACTACAAACGCACCCTCGCGGCGGCGCTGATGTTCCCGGAGGTCTCCCGTTACGAGACCATGCCCTGGCCGGTGCGGATCTTCGGGCGAGTGCCGGACGGGTTCGCGACCACCATCGGGTCCGTCATCGCGCTTCTGTCCGACATGCAGCGCTGGCCCGACGGCAAGCTGGACGCGGGTACGCCGGGGGTTGGCACCTTCCTGTCGGACACCGCCATGTGGCAGCGTGGCGAACCGCATCCGGGCGACCTGGACTGTTTCTACGGGATCGCGCTCCCGTTGCTGATGAAGGGCATCCCGGTGGAGGTCCCCTGCCTGGACCGCGCCGACGAACCGGGGTACCTCGACCGTTACCGGCTTCTGTTCGTCTCCTATGACATGCTCAAGCCCGCGCGACCCGGGATCAACCTGGCCCTGGCGGACTGGGCGAGAGCCGGCGGGAAGCTGGTGGTTCTCGGGGGAGCGGACGCGTACAACGCAGTGCCTGAGTGGTGGCGTCAGGCGGGGTTCGAGAGCCCGCAGGACCACCTGCTGGACCTGTGCGGAGTGGATGTCTCCACGCGGCGCGTCGCGGGTTCCCTCTGGGATGGCCGGGAGTGGACGCAGGTTGCCAGCACTGACTACTCCGGGCATGAGGTGGACCTGTCGCGGCAGGAGCAGGTCAACATCGACCTGACGCCCTTCCTCCAGCACGGGACCGCGCTGGTGCGTTGCCGCGACAGCATCCCCACAGACGGCTTCGGGGCGCTCATCACCCGCATCAAGGCCAGGGGACTGCGCGACGGCAGGCGGCTTAGTTTGGATGTGGTGCCGAACACGCCGGCTGAGAGCCAGATCATCGTCGCGGAGAACGACACGGGGTTGGTCCCGGAGAAGTCCTATCGCTTCTGCGACCGGAATAGCTACGTCATTTATCGCTTCGACTTCGACCCGGGCACGCCCGCGGAACTAATGCTGGAGATCGGCAATCAGTATCTCGTTGATGCGGCAGCCGGAACGGGCGAGGTCAGTGACGACTTCCGGGCTACGGGCCATTCGGTTCTCGGCGCTGACCGGTTCAGCATCCCTGCTGACCTTCCGCTGGTGAGTTACGGGGATCCCGCGCTGACTGGTTTGTACACCGGACCGCGCGGGACACTGATGGCCGAGAAACCGGTTGGGCAGGGCCGCGTCATCACCTGGGGGCTGTCTCCATCGTGGTTCGCGCGGTCGGTCGAGAGCGCCCAGGCATTGCGGGGCATCGTCCGTCACGCATTGGGCGACGATGCTTACCACGAGCAGACACACATGACGGTGGAGCGCGGGCCGTACCTGGTCTGCCGCACCCTTGGCGCGGGGAGGACGCTGGCCGGGCCCTTCGTCGACCTCGTGGACCCGCACCTGACCGTCGTTCCGCGGGTGCAACTCGGCCCTGATGACATGGCGGTGCTGAAACGCTGGACGCCGGCGACGGACGGCGTGCCACGGGTGATGTTCGCGTCTTCGTGCCTGGAGTGGAGGAGCGAAGCTGCCGAGTCGCTGCGGATGGTCGCTGCAGGTGCGCTCGGGACCACCGGTGTGTGCCGCATCGACTGCGCCGGGAAGCGCCCTGGGGCGATAACGAGCAGCGATGT
>JAGPGE010000639.1 GCA_018056145.1 Armatimonadota bacterium | reverse complement strand
CGGGCTGGGTGGACTGGCCCCGCTACGTGGGATACCTGCGCGAAGCCGGTTTCGACGGGTACTTCGCCATCGAGCGCGAGACCGGTGAGGATCCGGTGGGCGATATCCAGGCGGCCGTGGACTTCCTGCGCACTCTCTGAACTCCGCCAGAGCGGGCGGAGTCGATGTGATTGGGGGTACTTCGCAGTCCATTCGGAAACAGGTGATCCAGTGAAGCGCATCTTGAACGTCCTGTGCATATGCCTTGCGGCAATCACTGCCGCCGAGGCAGCTCATGCCGGAGGCGCCGTCATGCCCCGCCAGGCGGTCAAGGGCACACTCATCATCGTGTCCAACCGCGAGCGCGCCGTGTTCGAAAGCCAACTGTCCGGGCTCAAGCCCCAGTACCTGGTCTGGGTGAGTCCGGATACACCGCGCGACCAGATCCAGATGCCGCCAGCAGGCCTGGCGATGGTGGTATTCCTGATCCAGACATCACCCGAGGGCGTTACGATTGACCCGAGTTGGGGCCAGGATCTCCCTGTGTCCGCGAGCGAGATCAGCAAGGCGGGGATGATGATCGCTGCGAAGACCATCCACCCGCCGGGGAATGCGGTTCCGAAATGGTACGCCTCCATGGCAATCTCGGCGCCCAATGAGAAGCTGCTGAGGGTGAACTTCGCCGAGGCCATGCGACTGGAGGACTTCCCGCTCAACAAACCGATCGTCCGTGATGTCCTGGATCTGCGGCGGTTCCGCAGTATCGCCTGCCTCCCCCTGCAGACCGAAGGCTATTACGGGCCGATCAACACCGCCGCCGAAGCCGCGCTGTACCGGGCCCTGGTCGATCTGCGGGTGTTCAATGTGGTGGGGCGCGAATCCCTGTCTCTCCCGGCGCCCGGGGGCTCGGTGGCGGGCGCGCGCGCCCGTGACCTGGGCCGGGAGCTGAACGTGGACGCCCTCGCCTACGTTGACATCACCGGCGCCGAGACCAACTGCGAGGAGCGCATCAGGTACAAGAAGAGCTCGAAGACCGCAGTCTCAACGACCCGGCAGCGGGAGTTCGAACGCGAGAAAGCGGAGGCCGAGGCGAAAGGCCGGACCTACAGCCGCAAGAGCCCGTCACCCGATCTCGTCTGGGCTGCTCCTTACCGGATCCGCACCTTCACCACGACAGTCGAAGGCTCTGTTCGGATTATCGACGCCCGCGATGGAGCGGAAGTACTGGTATTCGACATCAGCGACGAGACCGCTTCCCGTGAAGAAGACGCCGTGCGCAGCATCGACTACCGCTGGTACCCTCGCGACGAGATCGACGAGGAAGACGCGGATCTCATCCAGACCTACACCTGCCGCCTCGCGGTGGCGGAAGCCACGGAACTGGTTCGCGCCGAGATTGACCGTTTCCGGGTTTTCCTGGACACCCGCGCCATGCTCCCGATCCCGGGCGAGGATTTCGAGCCCCAGTATCCGCCGGTCCCGGGAGCGGATACGGTGGCGCGGGTCATCAGCATAGACGGCCCGGACGTCTTCATCGATCTCGGGCGCGAGCATTCGCTGAAACTGGGCGATAGCCTGAGCCTGTGGATCGACAAGGAGCTCACCGACCCGGAGACCGGTGAGGTCATCGAGACCATCAAAACCCGCGCGGCTACCGTACAGGTGGTGGAGGTCTACCAGCGCACGAGCCGCTGTGAGATCGTCAGGGCATCCGACAAGACGCCGCTAGCGGTAGGTATGGAGCTGGTCCTGGACTGAACCACATCCGAAAGCGAGAAGTGTATGATCGTACTGGTCCTGAACAGCGGTTCGTCGTCCATCAAGTACAAGCTCTTCGACATGGCGCGCGACGAGGTCCTCGCCACCGGGGTTATCGAGAGGGTTGGCACGGACAGCGCGGTCCTTCGGCACAGCGTCCCCGGCCAGGCCGCGCTCACCCGCGAGCAGCCCGTGCCCGATCATGCGGTGGGCATCGAAATGATGCTCGCGGCCCTCACCAGTCCCGAAGGCGGTCCGCTGGAGAGCCTCGGACAGGTGGATGCCGTCGGCCACCGGGTGCTGCACGCCGCGGAGCACTACTCGGGATCGGTGCTGGCGTCGGCCGAGGTGATCCAGGCCGTTGAGGACTGCGCGGAACTCGCGCCCCTGCACAACCCGCCCAATCTCGCGGGAATCCGGGCATGTCAGGCGGTCATGCCGGATGTGCCCCACGTCTGTGTGTTCGACAATGCCTTGCACCAGACACTGCCGCCCGAAGCCTACACGTACGCATTGCCTTACGAGTTCTACGAACGCCATGGCGTGCGTCGGTACGGCTTCCACGGAATCGCCTTCCGGTCGGCTTTCGAGCGCGCCCGGGTGATCCTCGGCGAACCGGTGGATGACCTGCGCATTGTCACACTCATGATGGGCAGCGGGAACACCGCCAACGCCTTCGATCGCGGGCGTTCGGTGGATGTGAGCACCGGTTTCACCCCCCACGAGGGACTGGTCCAGAGCACTCGCGCCGGGGACATGGATGCCGCGCTCATCCCATGGCTCATGGAAAAGGAACGCCTGAGCGCCGATGAGATGACAGAGATCATCAACCGGCGCAGCGGCTGGCTGGGCATCTCGGGGATCAGCGCCGACCTGCGCGACGTCATCAAGGCCGCGGGCGAGGGGCACAAGCGCTCCCAACTCGCGCTGGCGATCCATGCGCGCAGGGCCCGCAAGTACGTGGGCGCATATGCGGCGGTCATGGGCGGCATCGATCTGCTGATCTTCGCCGGGAGCGTGAGCCAGAAGGCTCCCTCGGTCAGAGCCGAAATCTGCCGCGGACTGGATTTCATGGGTCTGTCACTGGACCCGGCAGCCAATGGGCGCATTGTGGACGAAGGCATCATCTCAAGTCCCGACAGCGCGGCGCGCATTGTTGTGGTCAACGTGGACGAGGAACTGGTGATCGCGCGTGACACCGTGCAGATCGTCAGCGTGTAAGCCGGCCGTCCCAGGCGACGCTGTCCCGGCGCGCGTAGCAATGACGCCTGGCGTCGTCCGCATCGTGTCGGGCATGGTGTCGGTGGTCTGCTTCGCCATGATTGCGTTGGCGTTCGTGCTGGTTCCCGATCCCAGCGGCGTCGGCACCCACCAGCAGATGATGGCGCCGCCGTGCTGGCTGCACCTCTTCACCGGGCTCCCGTGTCCCTTCTGCGGGATGACCACCGCATTCGCGCACCTGGCCCGCGGGCAGGTCGCGCGGGCCTTCGCCTGCCACTGTCTGGGCCCAGCGGCGTATGTCTTCGTCTGGGCTGTGGGGATCGTCGGGCTGTGGGGGCTGGTCACAGGGCGGTCGTATCCGCTGCGTCTGCTGGCCAGCTACAGCGCTCAGAAGCTGTTGCTTGCCGTCGTGATGGGGGGATGGATGGTGAACCTGGCGCGGGTCATACTGCGGCCCTGATGGCTCGCCGGCCCGCGGGAGGATGGGTTCCATGAACTCCTGGCACGACCGCATTATCACCCACGACGGCCAGATGCGCATGCTGGACGAGATCCTCGGCGTCTACCAGCAGATGCATATCGACGTGCGCTGGGAAATGCGAAACGTTTCTCTGCATGACCTGATCGCCACGCAGAATGGCATCGAGGCCGACAAGCTGGAGGTCGTGATCGAGCGGGTCCGCGCTGGCAACCTGGAGATCCCGATCATCGTGGAGGAGCACTTCGTGGATGACCGCTACAAGCGTTACCTGCTGGACGGGCACTGCCGCACTC
>JAGPGE010000034.1 GCA_018056145.1 Armatimonadota bacterium | reverse complement strand
TGGATCCGTACCTCGATGTGCGCTGCTATGGTGTCGGCTTCTGTGCCGGGAAGCCCGAACAGGCACAGGCCCGGAAGGATGAGTGCGAGGCTGCCGGTGATGACTACTGGTGGTACGGGATCGGCTGCTATACCGGGCAGGAGGGTTCTGTCGCGGTGAACCGGCATCTCGGCGGGTTCCTCTTCCATAACACCGGCGCGCAGGCGTGCTGGGCCTGGACATTCCAGCGCCCCAACGGCCACCCGTTCAACGATTTCGACGGAACAGGGGCCGAGCAGAAGGACGCCTGCATTACCTACCCAGGCCGCGACGGGGCATCGGCGAACATCCCGACACTTCAGTGGGAGGGAATTCGCGAAGGCGTGGATGACGTGCGGTATCTAGACCTGCTCTCCCGGGCCTTGTCGGAACTCGACGCGTCCGAATCACCCGGCGCAGCCGCCGTGGCCCGGGCAACTCGGGCGGAACTGTCCCGAATCCTGAAGGACGTCCCGTGGCTGGAAGACGGGCAATTGCCCTCGGATTCGGCCCAGGTTCTGCGCTGGCGGATCTGCGAACTGCTCTTTGACTGCGCCCAGGCGCTGGGCGGCGCCCTTGCTCGCCCGAGCTCGCCGGCGGGGGTGCGTCAGGGCAAGCCGGTGTTCGAGTCTGGCGCTCTGCCGGACACGCGGCCGCAGTTCGAGCCGGCGGTCCCGGCGGCCCGTGCTCCTCTCGTCTCCGCGCCGCCGGTGCTTGACGGCGACCTCAGCGACTGGGACCCGGTGCGCCAAGTTGCTCTGCTCACCAACGAACATGGGCAACCCGCGCCGCGCACGACGAGGGTCTTCGCGGTGCGGGACCGCACGCGGCTGTACGTGGCGTTCCGGTGCGATGAGGACCAGATGGACCTTGTGCGCGCGGAAGTGACAGAGGACGACGGGCCGGTGTGGTCGGATGACTCGGTCGAGGTGTTCCTGGGCGCAGCTCCCGACCCGCGCAGCTACTGTCATTTCGTCGCGAACAGCCGGGGGACGCGGTACGACGCCCGGGTGCGGGTTCAGGACGCATCGGGCAATCAGGCTCCGGCCGGTTCCGGCATCCGCTCGGACGCCACCTGGAACGCGGACTGGACTGCGAAGGCTGCCCCGTGTCCAGGCGGCTGGTGTGTAGAGATGGCGGTTCCCCTGGCGGCCCTGGGATGGGACGGGTCCCGCTCGCTCTACGCCAACTTCACCCGCACCCGCCGCGTACCCGGGGGCTCGGAGTATGCCTGCTGGTCGCCCACTTTCGGCGGGTACCACCGACCTGCGCGCTTCGGCCGGCTGCTCATGCATACGGGCGCCCTGTCGCTGGAGAGCGTGCAGTGCTCGCCTGCGCGGTGGGGAACGAACCGGATTGCGCTGGACATCTCGAACCCCGACGGGCTGGCCGAAGTGGACCTCACAGTGACGATCCCCGGCGCGCTGCCCGAACGGACCCGGACCGTGCTTCTGCCCGGTTCGGACCAGCTCATCGTGCCCTTCGAATTGGATGCGCGGGGCCTGAACACAGTGGCGATCCAGCTTCAGCCCGCCAGCGTGTGGGCAAAGCCCTCTGACGCCCCGCAGGGACCGCTGGACGAACGGGCGCGCCTGCGTCTGGCCCGGGATCTGTCGCGCTCACGGATCCGGCCAACGCGAGGCCCGGCACTGAGTGTGGTCTCGGCGCGCTGGCTGGACCAGCCGCTGAAGGTTACGCCACAGCGCACCATGCTCCTTGCGGGCCAGCCGGGGGTTGACGTAACCGCAACCATCAACCTGGACACTGGCCTGCTCCGGCGCTCGGCGCTTGATGTGACCTTTATCGGCCCGGACTGCAATGAGCGCGCCACGCTGGAGCCGGGGCCGACCGGGCGCACCTACCTGCACTTGGGGACTGCCTCGCTGAAGCCGGGCCGGTACGAATTTGGGGCGAGACTGAAGGCCGAGGGCAAGCAACTGGACCAGGCGCGGGTGCCCCTGTGGATCAACGCCAGTCCGTGGAACTGAGACGCACCGGGACGGCAACGAGCGCCACTGCCTGCCTGCAAGCTGCGCTTATTGAACAGAGCACACCAAGCGGGGCCGTGGCACTCCTGCCACGCCGCTACTCCTCAACCACCACAGCCCGGCATGGTGCGGCGCATGACTCTTCGATCTTCATTGGCAACGCACACAGTTTGACCCGATCCGCGTCGATGTTCAGCAGATTGACCGCGGGCGCGAGAAGCAGCGTGCCCTGCCCGAAGAACCGGTCCCAGAAGCCCTGCGGGGTCGCCCAGGAGTCGAAGCGCGGCACATCGCCACAGAGGATCACTGGCTCGTGGTCGAGGATCCAGTGCATCGCTTCCGCGCTGAACCACGGGCAGTTGGTGATGAAATCCGGCTCGCGCCAGTGGGCGTCCCATCCAGTGGCCACGATGACTGCATCGCCGCGCTGCACGGGGACATTGCAGTCGGTCAGGTCGCGGGCGGTGATCATCCCGTCCGGTTCCTTCGGTACGCGCAGCACCGCGCAGTCCACCATCCAGAGGTCTTCCAGGGCAATGTCAATGAGCGCCGGGCCGTTGCGGTCCACGTGCAGCGAGGTCTCCAGGTACGTCCCGGACTGCACACTCATGGCCATTCGCCACGAGTAGGTCTCGTGCTCCACGGCCTCGAGTTGGGGAACTTCGGCGATCTGAACCTCGCCGTAAGTACCACCGTAGGTCCACATGCCCGAGTAGATCGGGCCGCTGATGTCCACGATTCGCATGGTGACTGCCTCCGGAATGGCGGTCGGTATCCACGGTTTGAGCATCGGCTTGAAAGCACCGCCTGATTGTACAGGACCCGCGCATCCCGGTGAAGTCCCGCGATGCCACGCAGGGAGGCGGACCCAAGACGTCGAACTGCACGCCCGTGATTCCCATGAACCGCGCACACATTCTGGCATTCGCGGCGGCTCTGGCGCTGGCCTTCTTCTCCGGCTGTACGGGCGAGAAGGAGCCTGCCGACGGCAAAGTCCATGTCACCTACTGGGAGAAATGGACGGGGTTCGAGGGCGACGCCATGCGCGATACGGTGGACGCTTTCAACGCGTCCCAGGACCGCATCGTGGTGGAGTTGCTCACAGTCAGCCAGATCGACCAGAAGACCCTCATGGCCGCAGCAGGGGGCATCCCGCCGGATATCGCCGGCCTGTGGTCGAATGATGTGGTGTCGTACGCCCAGAAACGCGCGGCCCTGCCGCTGGACGAGTATTGCGAGAAGCACGGGATCACCAGGAGCCTGTTCATCCCCCATTTCTGGGACATGTGCTTCTACCGGGGCAGCCTTTACGCCATCCCGACAACGCCCGCGACCACGGCGCTGCACTGGAACAAGAAGCTGTTCCGTGAAGCCGGGCTTGACCCTGACAGCCCCCCGCGCACCATCGAAGAACTGGACGCCGTGGCCCAGCGGCTCACGAAGCGCGAGGGCGGGAAGATCGTCCAGATGGGGTTCCTCCCTGCCGAGCCCGGCTGGTGGAACTGGGCGTGGGGCTACTTCTTCGGCGGCCAGCTATGGGATGGGAAGTCTAGGATCACCTGCGACTCACCCGAGAACATCAAGGCCTTCGAGTGGGTCCAGAAGTACGCGCGGGAGTATGGCGTCGAGGCGCTGCAGACCTTCCAGAGCGGCTTCGGCAACTTCTCGTCGCCGCAGAACGCCTTCATGGACGGCAAGGTCGCCATGGAGATGCAGGGCGTGTGGATGTACAACTTCCTGGACAAGTACGCGCCCGAGGTCGAGTGGGGCGCCGCGCCATTCCCGCACCCGAAAGACCGCCCGGACCTTGCGAACACCACCGTGGCCGAGGAGGACGTGGTCATAGTCCCGCGCGGCGCGAAGCATCCGGACGAGGCCTTCGAGTTCCTGGCCTTCCTCGCCACCCACAAGGGTTCGGAGTTGCTGAACCTCGGACAGCGGAAGTTCACGCCGCTGCTCAACCCCACCCCAGAGTTCGTCCAGGAGCACCCGAACCCGCAGATCGAGGTTTTCATTGACCTGGCAAGCAGCCCGAACGCCGTGAGCAGCCCGCACCTGTCGATATCCCGGGAGTTTACGGGCGAGATGGCCAACGCCTTCGACGAGATCTGGCTCTGCCGGAAGACGCCAGAACAGGCGCTCAGGGACGTGCGCGTGCGCATGCAGAAGCGCCTGGACTGGGAGGTCTCCCGGGCGGATCGGCTGGACTGAATGCCGTCGTGAAAACCATCCAAACCAACTGAGGACACAATGACATCACTCATCGCCAACTCACAGCCCATGAACCTCTGGCCCGGCGAAGCTCCCGGAATCGAAACCGGCGCGCCCCGGCACGTCCCCACCCTGGTCCCCTTCCTTGTTGATTCTCCCGAGCCGCGGGGCGCCGTGGTAGTATGTCCTGGCGGCGGCTACGCGGGCCGGGCGGATCACGAGGGCGAGCCAATCGCGCGCATGCTCAACCAGGCCGGGATCAACGCCTTCGTCTGCCACTACCGGGTCGCGTCGTACCGGCACCCGTACCCGCTCATGGACGCCCAGCGGGCCATCCGCACGGTTCGGGTCAATGCGGAATGTTGGGGCATTCTGCCCGATAAGATCGGGATTCTTGGTTTCTCGGCCGGTGGGCATCTAGCAAGCACCGCGGGCACTCACTACGATGCCGGAGATCCGGATTCGGCGGATCCCGTGGCCCGGGTCTCCTGCCGTCCGGATGCGCTTGTGCTCTGCTACCCGGTCATCAGCTTCGGGCAGTTTGGCCATCTGGGTTCCCTGCGCAATCTGCTGGGTGAGAACGCGCCGGCTGAACTGATCGCGTCTCTTTCGAACGAGACCCAGGTGACGGAAGACACCCCTCCAGCGTTCCTGTGGCACACCGCTGACGACGCCGGGGTGCCGGTGGAAAACAGCATCCTGTTCGCGAGCGCTCTGCGCAAGTGCGGGGTGCCCTTCGAACTGCACGTCTACCAGTCGGGCCGCCACGGTCTTGGTCTCGCGCCGGAAGACCCGCACGTCGCAAGCTGGGCGAAGCTCTGCTGCGAATGGCTGGCCGAGCTGGGGTTCTGATGTTCCCGCATCCGACCCGAAACGCTGGAGGTCGCGTCATGCACCGCGCAGTCCCGTTGCTTCTCATCGTCCTTGCGGCTTCGCAGTCGTGGGGCTACCAACCGGGCAGCAATATCACCCGGGGCATCTACTGCGATCCGTCCGCTGCAATCGCCACTGCGATCTGGGCGCCGTTTCGTGGCGCGCCCGAGTATGTGACCGAATTCAGGATCGGCGGCGCTGGTGCGCTGCTGTGCGACAACTCCGGCGGCGGTCGGGGCAGCGGCGCCGGAGTGAGCCAGGCGGTCAGGCTCAACCAGACCGAGCCGAAGCCCATCAAGATTGCGGGCTGGAGCAAAGCCCAGGACGTGGCCCCCGGCGCCGGCTACGAGTACTCCCTGTATGTGGACATGGTCTACACCGACGGTACCCCCTGGTACATGCAAGTCGCGCCCTTCAAGCCCGGCACGCATGACTGGGAGTATTCCGAGTCCGTGGTCACTCCGGAGAAGCCGGTGCGGTCCGCCAGCTTCCATGCGTTCATCCGCGAGAAGTCTGGCAAGGTCTGGTTTGACGACCTGTTCTTCGGCGAAGTCGGCGGCGAGAACCTCCTGCGCGATCCTGGCTTCGAGCCGGGTGAACGCGTGGATACGCAAGCCCGGGACAAGTTGGTCTCCGAGTATCTCGACCTCAACGCAAACGCGATGCATATCTACCTGTCTCCCGGCTCGCCCCGCTGGGAGTCGGATCTGCTGAATAAGCACTACGACGGCCCGAGTCCGCTGGCCGAGTTCCTGGAATTCCTTAAGCAGCGAGGTATCGGCGTCTGGGTGACCATGGGCTCCCTGCCACAGCCTTTCGATGGGGTGGATGATCCGCGCTTCCCGGCGTATTACTGCCCGAACGAGAAGTGGGGCGAGAACTGGGTCGCGGTCATGGGCGACATAGCGCGTCAGGACATCGCTGGCATCAGTCTTGTCCCCGACGAGTATAACTACGACAACCGCGGGCTCAAGCGGGACTTCGCCAATCACCGGGACGAAGCGGTTCGCGCCTACTACGAACAGATGCCGCCATACTGCGACGGGCCCGGTTGCCGCGCCCTGTACCAGGCGACATTCGGGACCGAGATGCCCGATCTGACCACCGTCCAGCAGACCGATGCCTGGCGCAACTACATCAACTTCCGCTATCAGACCACCACCGAATGGCTGCGCAAGAGCGCCGAGGCGGTGAAGCAAGCGAACCCCGACTGCCGGGCCGATTCGCTCATCTGCGTTACCCCGGTCTGCTCCGACCGCTGGTGGACTGTAGGCGTGGCGTGGGATCAGGTGGGTTACGGCACGAAAATCGATTTCCTCACCACCGACCCCTACATTCTGCTGCACAACTACCTCGGCGACTCCACCCACTGGTATGTCACCGAGACCTGCGAGCGGCTGTCCGGCGCACACCCCCTGCGCCAGTGCGGGTCGGTGCTGGAGGCCTCGCGGCTGCGTCCCGAGCATCGCGATCTGGATCCGGTGGAGGTCTACGGCGCCGCCTTCAGTTCGGTGTTTCACGGCGCGAAGGAGCTTGCCTGGTGGCACCACTCCCACATCACAGGCCAGACGGCCACAGCGTCGGATTCGGCGTTCACGTACGCCACAGTCAGGGCCGCCTACCAGGCACTCAAGGAGGCAGATCCGTGGCTTGAGGGTCTGACGCCGATCAAGCGCGTTGCGCTTCTGCACAGCCGCGCTTCGGAAGACTGGTGGCGGTTCAACACCGAACCGGAGCCGCAGCCGATCCTGACCCACTCTGGCAAGGATGCGCGCTACGCGTCCCGGGCGCAGGTTGAGCCGCTGATGCACTGCCTGCGGTCCGCGGTGCCCGTGGACCTGTATTACCTGGAGTCCGTCACCGCGGAGCAGCTTGCGGACTACCCGGTGGTAGTGGTTCCCTTCGCATTCGCGATCTCCGATCGGCAGGTGGAAGTCCTGCGCAAGTATGCGACGTCGGGCGGTCGTCTGGTGGTCATCTCCGAAGTGGGAACGCTGGATGAGCAGGGCAAGCTCAGGGACCGGCCTGCGCTGCTTGACCTCCTCGGCCTTGCGCGCGCACCCGCTGGAGAGCAGACGGGTCCGCTGACCGTCGAGCCAGGCACCGGTGTGGAGTGGCTCAGCCCGACGGAGGAGTTCAGCGTGTTCAGGTCGGTTGTCCTGAACGAATCCGCGCGCGTGATGGCTCGAGTGGGAGATATCCCGGTCATCACGTACCGCGCCGTCGGCGATGGCGCCGTGGTCTATCTCGCCGGCGAGTTCGGCGCAGGGCTGCCCGTGGACTACAGCAATGAGAAGCGGACCAGGACCGAACGCATCTACCCGCCGAAACTCAGGCCCGCAGCTTGCGAAGTACTGCTGCGTATCTACGAAGCGCTCTTTGAGGGCAGTCCGCTGCGGGAGGGCTTTGAGTTCCTGAGCATGGTCAGCAATGTGCAGGTCGTGTACCCGGGCGCGGAGCCACCCCATCCCGACGATCTGGAAGTGGTCGCGGCTCGAAACGCCCGGGGCGAATTGATCTGCCTGATCACCAACTGGACATCCGGGACTGCTCGATTCGCTCTTGAGCCGGGAGGTGCCAGACCAACTGTTGTCGAATTGCTTGACGGCGTGCTTGTCTCACCAGACGCCACTGTGCGGAAGCTGGATGCTCTGCCCCGTGAACTGGCGCCGCAGCAGAGCTGCATCCTTCGCCTGGAGTTCCCGCGTCCTTGATGGCCTGCGGGGGGGGAACGCAGAAACCCGGGACCGCGCCATGCGGCCGGCCCAGAGCTCCTTTGAGGTGCACTGATGAACGAGATCCTCTGCAAGGAAGAAATCGCCCCGAGCACTTTTCGTTACAGAATCCACCATCCCAAGATCGCCCGCAAGCGCAAAGCGGGGCAGTTCGTCATCATCCGCTCCCACGAGGGCGGCGAACGCGTGCCCCTCACGCTGGTGGGATCCGACCTGGATGAAGGCTCTATCACTCTCATCTTCCAGGCCGTCGGGCACTCCACCAAGGAACTGGCGCTTCTCGAGGAGGGCGACAGTCTGTTGGACGTCGCCGGTCCCCTCGGGCAGCCGACGCACATCGAGAACTACGGCACTGCCTGCGTCATCGGTGGCGGCTATGGCACCGCACCCGTGCTGCCCATCGCCCAGGCCCTCAAGGATGCGGGCAATGACATGATCGGCATCATCGGGGCCCGCAGCCGGGACCTCGTGATTCTGGAGAAAGAGCTCGGCGAGATCTGCCCCTCGCTGTACGTGGCCACCGATGACGGCAGCTACGGGCACAAGGGTTTCGTCACTGATGTGCTCAAGGAGATCCTCGACGAGGGCCGGGAGATCAACTTCGTCCTGGCGGTCGGCCCGACCCCAATGATGCGCGCGGTGGCCAACCTGACCCGAGAGCGCGGCATCCCCACGATGGTCAGCCTCAACCCGCTCATGATTGACGGGACCGGGATGTGCGGAGGGTGCCGCGTTGAGGTCGGTGGCGAGACCAAATTCGCCTGCGTCGACGGCCCGGAGTTCGACGCGCACCAGGTCAACTTCGACCTGCTGATGAAGCGGCAAGCCACGTACCGGGAGCAGGAATCTGCAGCCCGGGACTGGGGGGCCCACTGCAAGCTGAACCTGCCCGAATCCGAGTAGCGCCGCTGACGCGAGCGATCATCAATCTGGAGGGAAGTCCCCTCATGGCCAGTGCATCCAAACTGCCGCGCCAGCCGATGACCGAACAGCCTCCACAACAGCGCATCTACAACTTTGACGAAGTGCCCCTGGGGTACACGGCTGAACAGGCCATGGCCGAGGCCAGCCGATGCCTGCAGTGCAAGAAGCCCCCGTGCGTCACGGGATGTCCAGTTGAGGTGGACATTCCGGGGTTCATCGCACTCGTACGCGAAGGGAAGTTCGCCGAAGCGGCGCGGAAGATCAAAGAAACCAACGTCCTCCCTGCCGTCTGCGGGCGCGTCTGCCCGCAGGAGGACCAGTGCGAGAAGCTGTGCGTGCTGGGCATCAAGGGTGAACCGGTGGCGGTCGGTCGCCTGGAGCGTTTCGTGGCCGACTACGAGCGTGAAAACCACCTCATGGAGCGCCCGGAGCGCCAGCCCGACACGGGCAAGCGCGTTGCCATAGTGGGCTCCGGCCCGGCTGGGCTGACCTGCGCTGCGGAACTCGCCAAGCGCGGGCACCAGGTCACGATCTTCGAGGCCCTCCACGACATGGGCGGCGTGCTAGTATACGGAATCCCCGAGTTCCGCCTGCCCAAGCGCATTTTGAGGGTGGAGATCGACGCATTGCGCGAACTCGGTGTGGAACTGCAGACCAGCGCCGTCGTGGGCAAGCTGGACACGATACACGAGCTTCTCGAAGATGAAGGCTATGACGCTGTCTTCGTCGGTACCGGCGCGGGCCTGCCCACTTTCATGGGCATCGAGGGCGAGAACCTCATCGGCGTCTACTCCGCCAACGAGTTCCTGACCCGCTCCAACCTCATGCGCGCCTATGAGTTCGGCGAGAGCGATACCCCCATCGCCCGTGGGAAGAGCGTTATGGTGGTGGGCGGGGGCAATGTGGCGATGGATGCCGCCCGGACCGCGAAGCGCCTTGGTGCGGACAAGGTGATCCTGGCTTACCGGCGTTCCCGCGAGGAGATGCCGGCGCGCGCCGAGGAAATCCATCACGCCGAGGAGGAAGGCATCGAGTTCCACCTGCTCACTGTGCCGCTCGAGTTCCGCGGCGACGACCAGGGACGCCTGACCTCGGCCTGGATGCAAAGGATGGAGCTTGGCGAGCCGGATGACAGCGGCCGGCGCAGACCCGTTCCGATCGAGGGTTCGGAGTACGAGGAAGCCATTGACGTGGCGGTCATCGCCATCGGCGCGGGGGCGAACCCGCTGATCAGCAGCACCACGCCGGACCTGGAGATCAACCGCAAGGGGTACATCGTGGCGGACGAAGAGACCGGGGCCACCAGCATTCCGGGGGTCTACGCTGGTGGGGATATTGTCACGGGTGCGGCCACGGTTATCGAAGCGATGGGCGCAGGTCGGAAGGCCGCGGCGGCGATTGACGAGTACCTGAAGAGCAGGTAGGTCCGCACTGCTTCATCCGGGGAGAGAACGGACGCCTGCCTCAGTCTCGGGCAGGCGTCCTTCCATCTCCGCTGGCTTCTCCAGATCACAGATCGCCGTATGCCGGCAAGATTCCCCCGCTGAAAATGCCGCCATGTTCCGAGCACAGCCAGACGACGGCCTCTGCCAACGCCTCCGGCGTCACCCACTTTGACGGGTCCGACTTCGGCATGTCCTCGCGGTTGGCGGGCGTGTCGATGGTGCTCGGGGCGATTGCCACTGCCGTAACCCCAGTGCCCCGAAGTTCTTCGCGCAGGACCTCAGTGAACTTCGCCACGGCGGCCTTGGAGACCGCGTAGCTTCCGGTCCCGGGTTTCACCGTGAATGCGCCGCGAGAAGCGATGTTCACCACGCGTCCGTACCCCGCCTCCAGCATGGCCGGGATGAAAGCCCGGCAGCTCAGGAAAGCGGTGGTCAGGTTCAGGTCCATCATCCTGCGCCACTCGTCAGGCTCGGTTTCCCAGAGCTTCGGACCGGATGCGAACCCGCCGACGATGTTGGCGAGTGCGTCCACACCGCCGAGGAACTCCAGCGCCTCCCCCTTCAGGCGCTCCACGTCCTCCAGAATCGTCAGATCGGCCCGGACCGCGAGACAGCGATCCGCATCCTCACCGGCTGTCCGCGCGATCTCTCCGAGTGCACGCTCGTTGTGGCCCACGGCCACCACTTTCGCGCCGTGGTCCAGAAATGCGCGCAGGACAGCGCAGCCGAGGGCTCCCGCGGCGCCCGTGACTACTGCTCGTTTCCCTTCGAGAAGCATGGCGGCCCCTCCACTCTTCCAGTTCGTGTCACTGCTCCGACAGTACCTGCTCGACGAACGAGTACGCCTCTTCTCGCACTTCGGGCGGGAAGTCATGTCCGCATTCCGGATGCGCGGCCCGGAGGTTCGCCGCGACTCCAAGCAGTCCGTACAGCGGCGCGGCCGCTTCGATGCAGTCGCGTACTCCCTGAACGTCGAAGTTGCTGTCCCCGGTGGGTGAGTTCGTGAACACCGCCCTGGGAGCAATCGCGGCCAGCACATCGCTGAAGTCGAAGGGCATCCGCTCCGGGCTAACGCCGTACAACTCCTTGATCCGCGGCATGTACCCCGCATGTGACCAGCCGGTGAGGTCCCCGTTCATGTACCGGTAGAACGAGCAGAACCCGCAACTGCTTACCGCTACCTTGATGCGCGGGTCGAAGGCGGTCACGAAGAGGGTGTTGTGGCCGCCCAGGGAGTGCCCGATGCAGGCGATACGCTCCGGGTCCACGGTGGGCAACGACTGGAGCACATCCACCCCGCGCATATGGTTGACGATGCCTTTCATGGTGGCGCTGACGTACCCCAGCGCGTACGCGTCCGTCTGGTTTTCGCCGAAACGCGGGTAATCAGGTGCGAGGGCCACAAAGCCGCGCTGAGCAAGTTCCAGCGCATACCGCAGATTCTCGCTCCCCCCAAGACCCGCCGGCTCGCCCTTGCCGATGGCTATCGTCTGGTGCAGGCAGAGCGCCGCGGGCATGCCCGAGCGCTGCTCCACCGGGATGAACAGATACGCGGGGACACGGTCGCCGTCCCGGGTATCGTACCGGATTTTCAGTCGCGTGACCCCCGGGAGGTCTTCGCGCTCATCCACGATGAAGTCCGGGGGAGACGGGTCCGGGCCGGGGAAGGGACCCATCACCTGCTGCATGCGCGCGAGTGCGATCTCCCGCCGTTTCCGTGCATCTTCAGCGCTTGCGACCGGGTGCCGGTTGCCGTCGGCATCCCACCACGACATGCAGTCGAACTTCTCTTCGCGCGTGGGTGCGGCACCATCAGCGAAGGCGGCGGTACACATGAGGGCGATCACCAGGACTGTCGGTATTGGGGTCATCGGTTGCTCCGGGGCGTGCCCGGCCCCATCGGGATCGAGTGGTCCAGGGCCGTTTCAAACGATGGGCGGGATGCCCGTGTACTCAATGGGATGAGTGGGCAATCTCGCCCACTGACAGTGCTCGTCTGACGGCCCGTTCTCGTGCTCATACAGCCTCTTCCATCGTGCCTTGAACTCCTGCCAGTTCTTCATGGTCGTATACTTGAACTTCATGTCCACCGAACCGTCAGTAGTCACATTCTCGAAGTGGTACATCTCCGCGTTGGGCTCATAGAGCACCCGCCAACCCTTCTCCCGGGCCCGGTAGCATAGGTCGAAGTCCTCGAATTGCGCAGGGTTGAAGATCTCATCCATCCCGCCCAGCGTGTCGGTGATTTCCTTGCGCATGAGCCAGCAGGCGCTGATGAGACACTGGACCTCGCTGGGGCGGTTGAACTCCGGGGCGTCGATTGGTTCTCCCCTGCCCCGGTACTGAACGCGGCCATGGGGCGAGATGGCAACCCCCGCGCACTCGATGTCATAGGGCGCGAAGGGATAGACCAGTTTCGGCCCGACGAAACCATTTCGGGGGTCGCGCTCCAGAACGTCCTGCAGGACATTGAGCCAGTTGCGGCTGCGCACCGCAAGATCATTGTCGCAAAAGGCGACAAGCGGCTGGGCGGCCACTTCCAGCCCCTGATTACGGGCAGTGATCGCCCCCGCGTTACTTTCGTTGATGATGAGTCCGTAGTCAACCCCGGCTGCCTGCGCCAGCCCAGGAAGTTCATCGGACAGGTACTCCCGTGTGCCATCTGATGACCCGTTGTCGATGCAGACAATCTGCGCGGGCAGGGGGTCGGATTGCAGGATGCTCTCCAAACACAGGCGCGAATATGGGAGCTTGTTGTAGTTGACGATGATGGCGCAGACGGGCGCGTGCACGGTGGACTCTCCTCGGGCGGCGCATGGCCGCGTCATATCCAGAAGATCATGTTGCCGGTGCCGCCGGCGAACTGGTCGATGATGAGCCAGAAGCCGTTGGAGCAGAACTGCCCCAGGATCAAACCCAGGAAGAACGCGCGGGCGCGGCGGTACATCTTCACTCCGCCGTAGCGCATGATGGTGGTCTTGAGGGTCCAGCTGAGGAGAATCGTCATCCACTGCTGGTCCATGATCCAGACCGGTGCCAGCGCAAATCCCAGCGGGTGGAAGGGCCACCAGAGAAACCGCTGGCGCATCGCCGCAAGGAATGCCATGAGAGTGGCGCCCCCCGCGGTCAGGGCAAGCCCGGGGATGTTCGGCCCCTTGGGGCTCATGAAATGGACCTGCACCCACTTCAGCGGCGCAAGGGGCCCACCAGCGAAGAACCAGTTGTTCATGGTCACGCCGCCGGTCTGGTACGCCCAGCGCATGGTCAGATAGATGCTGAGCGGCGCGCTCGCAAGCAGGGCCAGGATCATCAGCCAGAAGAGCCGCCTTCGGTTGCCCGTGGTGCTCTCGGCCAGCTTCAACCCGTTCGCGGCGGAGGCCATCACGAAGGTGCGCATGTCCGAGCACCAGACGTAGCTCATGGCAAGGGACATCAGGCCCCTCTCCCCCACTGCGGGTGCTCCGAGGGCCGACACGATAACGCCCGGCGCGATGGTGGGAGCCACGGCTTCGGCCATCCCGCTCTCGGCGACGATCCGCGTCAGGCCAACAAACAGTGCCATCGCGGTAATCAGGAAGAGCACTGCCACGTACAGTGGCATGCCGGACCAGTTGAGCCACCCAGTCATGAAGACAAGCCCGGCGAGCAGCCCCCAGAACGCCGCGCGATAGGAGAGTATCTCGCCCCGATCCGCTCCGGGTTCGCCGCGACCGATCGCGCTGGCGACAACTTCAATGAGGTGCCCCCGTGCCGTACGCAGGCCCCCGAAGACCAGGACCAGGAACGCGCCCATGCCCAGGTGTGCGAAGACAGGCGACGGGGCGCCGTAGACGCCCAGGTTCTCGGTCATCCCAATCTTCAGGACGTTCAGGATCCCGCGGATGATGAAGAAGAGCACATTGAAGAACCACAGGCTGAAAGCGGTCTGCTGCTCCACCAGGTAAAAGAAGCCCACCATCGGGAAGCTCACGCGGAAGTGCATGGACTGGGTCTGGCGGAACATGGAGATCTGCCAGTGGGTCGTGGGCGAAGGCACGGTGGGGTAGTAATGGTGCAGGCCCTGGAGGGTCGCAAAGACCAGGGGCACCGCGAATCCCAGCCACATCACGGGATTGCGGTACAGCGGCGCGGTGCGGGTTCCGTCGCCCTCGGCTACCATCTCCAGAGGCAGGACCGTAAGAGGGTAGATGAGCCGCTCCCGTTCCACCCACTGCCGCCGCAGTATCACCATGGAGCAGATCATCACGAAGTAGAGGACCATCAGGAACGGTCCCCAGGCGGACAGGGGGCGAATCCAGGCCGACCACGGCGCGAGACGCCCGGCAGGCAGGCCCTCGTAGAAGAACCGGACCGCTTCCTCCGACTCCGGTGCCAGCCACGGGTTCATGTGGGGCTGAAGCAGCTTGTCCCAGTCGTTCTCGGGCGTCGCGTAGTAGTACGGGGCGGTGATGATCGACATGAGCTGTCCGCTCAGGCCCATGGTCTGCACTGCGCAGGCCACGATCATCATGATGTAGACGGTGGTGCATTCACCCGGTGTCAATGCCCAGCTTCGGCGCAACCGGGCGACGGCATTGTTCGCGAAGGCCGTGAGGATGAAAAGCAGGAACAGGGCGGCCGCGGTGGAGAAGTCGTAGTCCATCGAGGAGCCCTTGAGCACCAGCGTGGAGTACGGTGCGCCAAATCCCACCAGGAGACAGGCGATAGTGCCGACTACCGCCGCCCGTGTCGAGAACGAGGACGGGCGCGGTCTCATGGCAGGGCCGGGGGCATCGTGCAGGACCATCACGGGTTCGCTCAAGGCGTTCCTCACGCGGCAGGGAGTGTTCCGTGGCTGGATGAACGAAGGGATATTCTCCAGGCCGGGCGTCTCTCCCTCCCCGGCACGGAAAAGGCCGCCGGGGAGAAGCTGGCCCAGGTGCGGGGCAGAGCATCATCGTCGTTGCAGGAACGGCGTCCGCGACGTCGAATGGCACCTTGGCCGCAATTGCGGCGGATAGCGCGGGCGATCGCTCGGAGGTGTCGGCAATGAGAGCTGCCGGGGCGTACCTGCTGCTTACGACCCTTATTGTTCTCGCGACTGAATGCACCTCACAACCTGTTGTCGCAGTGCCCCGGGTCCAGTATGACAACCCCGTCCACGGCTTCGGTCTCACCATCCCGGAGGACTGGCAGATGAGCCCCAACAAGAAGGGTCTCATCACTATCTCCATTGACGCAGACATCGGCCCGAGCATCCTATGGCGGCAGCCCGTACTGTGGTGCTTCAGGACGCGGCAAGCGCCCCGGGAAGAGGCGCAGGCGCTTGCCAAAGACCTGCAGATGGTCTGCGGAGTAGCCCCCGCTGTGCGGCAGCGCGCGAATGGTGTGGATTGGGAGGTGCTGATCAACGCCAGTTTCGCGGGGACGCCCATCATGCAGCACTGGGTCTGCAAGCAGCAGGCAGGCGTCAACTTCTGCCTGGGAGCCTTCGTGCGGCCCGAGTTCGCGCAGGCTTTCCAGCAGGATATCCAGACCGCGCTGGACACCGTGCGCCTGATCCCGCTGCCGGCACTGAAGCATTTCAGGGAACCCACTCAAAACGCCTACCGCTTGTCATTCCCCGAAGGCTGGCGCTGGGAGGGGAATGTCTACCGCGACGCCCTGACGCCTGCCTACTTTGTCTGGAAGGTCTCCAGTCCCGATGGTCTGAGCGGTGCGTTCTCATCACCCCCCGCCAATTTCAACATCCAGACGCCGTACGTCCCCGCTGGACAGGCCGCTCAGAGTATCGTGCTCCCACTGCTCGCCCGCGAGGTGCCCGGGGTGCGCATCGAGGCGGTCCACGATCTTACCCGCGCAAGCGCATATTACCGGGACGCCCTGCGTGCGGCCGGTCTCGGCAGTACCCCCCTGGCAGATCGGTCCGTGGTGGATTTCGCGGCCACCGTGAACGGGGTGCCGATCCGGATCCGGACCACGATCCTCACCTGTCAGCTTGACTCATCACCGCTGCTCGGCGGGCGGGGCAACTGGACCCTCACGGTGTCCGGCGCCTGGGCCCCGGTGGTCCGGTTCGACCAGCTCTATCCGGTGGGCCGCGGCATCATCACCTCGCTGCTGGTGGACGAGAAGTTCGACAAGGCGATGCGCAAGACAGCAGGGGACGCTGTGGACCTCACAGGAAAGCTGGGGGAAGCTGTGGCTGCCCGCTGGGTGGACTACATCCGACAGTAACGCTGTTTGTGGGCGTCGGGCCCGGGAAGAGATGCCTCCCGGGCCCCATTCGTCCGATCCGTGCTTACTCCAAAGTCACGCGGACACCTGTCGCGGTTGCCTGAAGCGCGGCCTTCTGGCCGTTCACCGTAGCCGAATCCGCCTGCTGAGCGACATCGACGCTGACAGCCCCGACCGGCGCCGCATGAGGCGCCAGGTCATCCTGGACGTTCAGCG
>JAGPGE010000638.1 GCA_018056145.1 Armatimonadota bacterium | reverse complement strand
GTTCCCCACCAATCTCGCCCACAGCGAGGTTCATCCGGCCGTCGTCATCTCCGAACACACGCAATGTGGCGATCTTCTCCGCCATCCATTCCAGGTCGGCCGGTGCGTCGTCGGGACCGAACCCCGCAAGTACCACCAATCCGGCGCCGATCCGAGACCGTTCTTTGCCGTCAATCGCCAGATTCGCCTGGCTTACTCGCTGGATGACCGCGCGCAATTTGTGCCCTCCTGATGGATGTTGATGATACCCCGCGGAAGGTGCTGAGTCAAACGCAGTGCGGGCTCGGGGAAGATGCCTGGCGGTGTCTTTGAGCAACGCCCCCGGCCATGAACGTTGGTTATGCGAGTGGCTACGCGCGGGCCAGAGCTATTGCATAACCTGTCTCTTTAGTTACACGGCAGATGTCGCAAGTCACACCGGTAGTATCACATTTCGGTCTGACTACATTCCTCAATCGTAACACTTTGAGGACGGTCTTTTCCATCCGCCATCGTGACTAAAGAAACCTTGCGTTGACCCTTGCCGGCGGGCGCCGCTAAACTTGACGGTAACATACAGTGGTTTGGTGGGCAGGACTGATCTGGCATCTGAACGCGACTTCAGGGCCACTGCTGCGCCCCGGTCTCGTTCTAGGCACTGGCAAGAGAGCACCGCCCCCGCCGACCAATTGCCTGACGCAAACACGAACCACCACCGCTTCAGTGACGGAGAGAACACGTGCTACCGTGTCTTCGTAGCGGTTGCCTCATCGGCGCGGCAATGCTGCTGACGGCGCTATGCCCATCCGTCTCAATGGCGGCCATGGCTTGGCCGATGAGCCCGATATTCGATGTCCCGGTATCCACCCGGGACGGTGGCCTGGGCTTCGCCCTCAATCGGGACGATACCCCCGCGGTCACGTACCAGGGCTTGTCAGGAGGCGCCGGAGACCTCGTATATGCCCTCAAGACCGGAGACACGTGGTCATCGCAAGTGGTCCAGACAGGCAAGTTCAACGGCCAGAGCACTAGCCTCACCTTCCAGGGCAACACTCCCCATATCGCGTACCGCTGGGCCAATTCGACGGACACGCTCTACAGCCTCAACCACGCGACCTTCGACGGCAACGACTGGGACGTATCCACGATTTACGACACCCAGGTCACCAATCCGCGCCACACCGACATCCGGCTGGACGCCAATGGGAGACTCGCGGTGGCGTGGATCGATCTGCATGACTACCTGAACTTCGAGGACGACACCCTGGACTATGCGTTCCAGACCGTGGGCGGCTGGGTGCACGAGGAAGTGGCACAGGCACCCCTGGTGAACGGTGACGTCTCCCTGCGGCTGAACGGAACGGTGGCCGACGCCCGCATCGGCTGGGTGGACTGCACGTGGCTGAGCCAGTTCCCGATGTTCTCCGAACGCAGCGGCGGCTCCTGGTCTTCGGAGCCGATTGCTGACGGCGAGGGTGTCTACTGCGCGATGGACCTGGACCCCGACGGCAAACCGCACCTGGCGTGGATGGACGCGCTGACCGGGGATGTCATGTACGCTTATCAGGACGCGGGTTCCTGGGTTACCGAGACCATCTACGACGGCGCCGAGTTCTTCGCTTTCAATGACTTGCGCTATCTGGATCTGTCCGTTGACAGCCAGGGGATTGCCCACATTGTGTTCTGGGATCCGGCAGCGCAGGATCTCTTCTACGCTCACCGCGGCGGCGGCGCATGGATCACCCCGAGGCTGCTTGCCGAAGACACCACCGCGGAATGGGTCGGGCTTGAGATCGACAGCCTTGACAGGCCGCATGCGGTGTACTTCGGCGGGGGCGATTTCGGCGATCACAAGATCTACTACGGCATGGGTGGAGCCGTGCCCGAGCCTTCCACCTACTTCATGTTCGCGCTGGGACTGCTGGCGATATACCTGTTGCGTCGACGTCGTGTGGCGGAACGTGCGGGGGACGTGTGACGGGCGGGGAGCCGGAAACCGGGATTTACCGGCGGCGTGACACACGTGTGAAACGGACGAGCCCATGATGCCCGAAGTACGGGGGACGCAACCGATCCTCAACCTGCTTGCCCTCATTCTGGCCTGTACCGCTCTGGCGCAGGCGCCGGTGCCTGCCCCCGTGGGAGCGCCCGGCCCGGCCCCGGTGATTGTAGCGGTCGGCCCTGCCGGCGACGGTACGCTCCAGCCGCCCCCACCCGATGCTCTCGCAGCAGCGATTCCGGTGCCCATGGCGCTGGATGGAACGGGGTCATCTTCCGGGATCGTCCCCCAGACCGCGGCAGGCCCCGTTGCGAAGATCCATTTCTACGCGTCCGAGCCCGGCTACGCTCCGGGTGTGGAACCGGTCTACACCATGTTGCCGAAGAACCAGCCCTGGCGCATCCGGGTGGTCAGCGGGAACATGGTGGGGCAGGATGCCACGAACGCGGGCGCAATCATCCCTCCGACGAGAATGCAGGTCCACGAGCTGAAGTCCGACCCGCTGGGTACCGCGTGGGTCAACTGCACGGGTACGGCCTTCATGCGCAGCCTCGTGGGCGATCCTGACGGTTGGCTGTACATCGAGTTCCGGGTACTGGTCAACTGGGCCGACCCTCCGGGGCATTACGTGAGCAATGCGCTCATGTACTTCCAATGCGCGGGTTTTACTGGCCAGATCCCGCTGGAACTGCACCTGAATCTTACCGAGACGCTCCAGGTGGAGATTGATGCCGACCTGGAGTTCCCGGACACCGAGGGCAACTTCACTGGCTGGATGTACACCACCAACGAGGGGCTCCTCACGGTCCGCAGCAACGTGGACTTCAACCTCAGCGTCTCCGCCTGCACGGACCTGACCGGGCCGGGCGCCCATCTGTACGAGATTGAGACGGCGTTCCGCCTGCGTCAGCCCGCGGACACGGGTGCGCTCTGGAGCACTTGGGGCGATATCGGCGGGGACGAGTCCGGCCACGGGACGCCTGACCAGTGGACGGGCGCGCCTGACGGGGGATCTCCCTGGCCGGGGACTGTGTCGAACGTCAGTCCGGTGAACACGGTGGGGGTCAACGAGATCGTCCTGCGCGGAGCGGCCTGGCGCAACGGGGTGGAGGACCTCGCGGGCGACTACAGCGGAACACTGACTATCACGGTTTCACCCATACCGTAGGCAGCTCCGGGTGGGTGTCTCACCCGTGGCGATTCACAAATCTTCGGCATATCAGCCCACCAGACGCGGGAGGTGATGGACCCGCGGAGCGCACCAGACCGGACGCAAAGCGCCCGCATTGCGAGTGCCCTCTAGGCTGTACCACCCCATTTCTACGGGGCAACAGATGTCAACTTGATGGGAGGACCACAACAATGTCGAGACTCATGACAGGCATCCTGCTCGTGGCACTGCTGGGCCTGACGGCCGGCATGGCCTGGGCGCAGCGCCCGGACAACGGCGTGGGCGGATCAGACGCAACTGCATACGTAGCCGGCGATCCGCCGACTTACCACGTTTCGAATCCCAATGGGTTCCCGGTTGAGGCCACCGCGACGTTCAAGGCCCACGTGCTGGCATACGCTCATCTGGCAATCGACCCGCCGAAAAACCTCGTTGTCCCCGGCGACAAGCCGGCTGGCACCCCCGGCGAAGATTCCATCGCGCCAGAGGACTCTTTCGGCGAGCCAAACCCCGATGCCGGTCTGATCACCGCCGAAGTCAACACCAACTGTCAGCTGAGTGTTGAGGTCACCGAGTTCAAAGGGGGCC
>JAGPGE010000637.1 GCA_018056145.1 Armatimonadota bacterium | reverse complement strand
ATCCACGACATCGCCCGGGAACTGGGCGTGTTCGAAGACCTGCTGATCGAGGGCCGCGTTCGGCCCGCGCAGGCGGCGATGCTCATCTCTGGCGTCACCGACCTGTGGAACCCCTCGCCCAACTACAACCATGAACGCAAGTGCCTGTACTACGCCCTGCGACAGGCTGGGATTCCGGTGGACTTCCTGACGGAGGATGACATTGCGGAGGGCCGCCTGGAGAGTTACAAAGCCCTCTACGTGAGCGCGAGCCATCTCCATTCGAGGGCCGCGCAGGCGCTGGCGGAATGGGTGGACGAAGGCGGGATCGTCTGGTCGTCGGCGGGCGGCGGGCTGCTCGATGAGTACAACGCAGCCAACGAGCCGATGCTCGCCCTGTTCGGACTGTCCGCGGCCGAGATCACCGAGCACGACCGCCTCACGGACACAAAACACACGCTGCCCCGCCTGCGCCCGGCTGATGGTCTGCGTCTCGACCTGCCCGGCCTGGACCCTGTCGCCCTGCCCGCATTGGCAACCACACAGGAGCTGGAGCCGTCAGAGGGCGCCCTGTCCGTGGGCATGTTTCACAACGGCGCTCCGGCGGCTGTGCTCAGACGTCTGGGCAAGGGGCAAGCGCTGCTCATCGGCGGCTTCCCCGGAGCGGCGTACGTGGCCCCTGCGATCCCTGCCCGGCCCTGGGATCGCGGCACTACGGACGACGCGATGGCCCACTTCCTGCCCACCGAGTATGACTCGCACGCCCGGGATGTCATTCTCTGGGCGGTCAAACAAGCGGGCATCGTCCCTGACGTGACCATCTCCGCGCCACTGGTCGAATGGACCGCTATCGACTCGCCCGAGGGCACGGCGATCATGCTCATCAACTGGACCGGGCAGACAATACGCGACCTGCGCGTCACGGTTCGTGGGCAACTCGGCGGCGCAATGGTCTCCTCTGTTGAGCAGGGCCGGCTCACGCCGGAACAGAATGGCGATCGCTGGTCGGTCAAACTCCCGCTGGGGCTTACCGATTGCATCATGATCCGCAACTTGCAGGAGGTCGCGGGATGAAACCCCTCCCGGCAGCTCTGCTCTTCCTTGTCCTTTGCGTGTCGCTGGCGGCGGCCGAGTTAGTGGACGAACCGGCGGGAGCACGTTACTCGCTGGGTCTCACGCTGTGGCATCTGGGTCACCGCGCTGACATGATCCAGGCTTTCCACGAGTTTTGCCGCGTCCACGGGAGGCCACCGGAATTGGTTCCGGAATCGGCAAAGGGCCCCCTGCCCGAAACCACTGCCGACATCCTGCTCGAGCCCGAACTGATCCCAGAAGCCGAGCGCTCCGGATGGGGAGTGCGCGGGCAGTTCATCACCAGCGGAGCCACCGACGCCGGCCCCACGGTATCATTCCCGCTGTCTGTTCCGCGCTCCGGGCTCTGGCGGCTCTGGGTGCAATACTGGGGCTGGAAGGATGGTACTGGGGTCACCCGCATCCGGATCTACCCGAAGGGACGCGAGGATTTCGCGCCAATCGTGGATGACGAGATATACGACTATGCAGCGCCGGAGGACGGGCTACATTGGAAGGACGTGCTGATTGACCTTGAAGCCGGGGAGTACCGGGTCAGCCTGGGCCACGTCACGCGCTGGTGGCACGCCGGTAATGGTCCTCGGGGCTACAGGGTGCGGGAGATCGATTGCCTGTACCTCACCCAGCGCCCGTGGGAACAGCCGCCGGATGGGTCCGCGCGCGATGAGTTCCGCGCGACGTCCAACCAGACGGGCATTCAGTGGCAGCGCGAGCGACCGCTGGATGCTGAAGCTGCTGAGAAGTGGCGACAGTGGCAGGTGCGACCCATCTCATGGGACCAGCGCGAAGCCGACCCCGCTTTGTTCGAACTGAGCCGGCGCTTCTGGCGTCAGCAGGTGGACGCCCTCGCCGCTCAGGGCTACGACGAAGCCGCCCCCCCAGACTACCGGGATGACCGCCGCCAAGTGATCTTCGACGACCGCTGGAATCTCGTGGGCAACCCGGTGCGCATCCGGCGCCAGATCGAGGCGCTCCAGAGCGACATCCGCGGCCAATCTCCCCACGTATACCACTGGATCAACGCCGGCGAGTTCGACGAGGTCACGGGGGGCTGGGAGCGCAGAGGCACCGAGCTCGCAGCCACCTACTCGGACTTCAGCGGCGAGGCGAAGCACTCCCTGCGTGTTGATCGCGACGGCGACTACACCGTCTGGGTGCGCTTCCGCAACATCGACTACCATGCCCCCTGGAGAGTCACTGTCACCGCGCCAAATGCGCCCGAGATCGCTTTCGAACGTGACCAGCAGAGCTACCCGAAGGATGGGCCGGATCGGGCAACCTGGCAGAAGGTGGGGACGCTTCGGGCATCAGCAGGCGACGACCTCAGGCTGCGCATCGTGCCAAGGCCGTTCCGCGCTCCAGGCACATACCGGGGAATCTACTCATTCGTCATCACGACCGACCCGGACTATACACCGCACGGTCCAACGAAGCCCGCCGTCACCGTGGACCAGTACCTCTCACGCGCCACCGCGCTGGGTGCGTCGCCCGAGGACGGCTACCTCCTGTGGACCCCGCCCGATCCTTACACCCCGCTCGCCCACGATTCCTGGCCAGATGACCTCGTCCAAGGATCGGCGCGGGAGACGGCCCGCGCCACGCTAGAGGCCAACCTGTCCATGGCCTCAGATAGCGTGCGTGCCATCCCGGTCTACCTGCGCAGCCTTCAGGCTGAACCTGCGGATATTGCCGTCGAGTGTGGTCCCCTGGTTGGCCGGAACGCCAGTTACGACGCGAAAGTCGCCTGGCGCACCATCGCCTTCGTGCCCTTCGGCCCGGAGCGTCACCAATGGAGCCCCTTCGCGCTCCTCCGCCGTCCGTGGATCACCCTTCCCGCGTGGAATCTCGCGGGAATCTGGCTCACTGTGGATAGTTCGGGCGTGAAACCGGGACAGTACACGTGCGACGTCTCCCTGCGCGCCGCCGGCCTGCCGGAACGCACGGTGCGCCTGAATGTGCGGGTCTCGCCGGTGCGCATTGAGCCCCGAAGCCCGGTGCTTGTGGGCGGCTGGACGGCGCCACCCGAAGGCGAGGAGTACTGGGACGACTACCGCGTGCATGGGATGAACATTGGCTACGGGAATATGACCAAGGAGGAAATGATCCGGCGGGGCATCCGGCTACTCGCGCTTCCCCTGTGGGAGGCCACGCCCGAGACGGTGCGCGAGCGCATCGCGAAACTGCGCGCCGGGGGCCTGGACTACTCGGACTTCATTTTCACCATCCGCGACGAACCGTCCGGGGAAACCGAAGAGAAGCTGAAGCCCTACCTGGATGTGGCGCGCGCAGTGAAGGAGGCCGACCCGCAGGCCCGCGTGTCCTTCAACCCGGGCGAGGCCGGAAGCCTGAAGACCTTCGAACTCCTGGACCCGCTCTGCGACTTCTGGCTGCCGTACACAATCCACCGCAGCTACCCACCGCAGGATGCTGCGGCGAAGCGCGCGATTTTCACCCGCAAGCCCTGGATGTGGTACACCACACCGTGCCTGTGGGACAAGAGCCCTGCGCTGCCGTCCGAGCATCTCGCCCAGATCCGCTCGGTCCCGGCGCAGCCCGGGCAATGCGTCGGAACAGCGTTCTTCGCCTTCAACTACCCCTTCCGCGACTCGTGGGACACCGCATACGAGCACATTGCCGACGCGGCGGTGACCGTGCTGCCCTCGCGTCTTGGCCCG
>JAGPGE010000635.1 GCA_018056145.1 Armatimonadota bacterium | reverse complement strand
CGATGGAACCAAGGCGGTGAGCCTTAACTTCTCCCGCGTCCACTCGACACGTCCGGGCTACGGCTATAACCACCTCATGCACCTGGCCGGTCCGGATGTAAGTGATAAAGACGGTATCTGGATCGTAGACCTGCGCACCGGCGAGAACCAGCTGATCATCAACCTGGAACAGATCACGAAGTTCGCTCCGCAAGAGTCCTTCGAGGGCGCGCGACACTGGTTCAACCACCTGCAGTTCAACACCATCGACAGCAGGTTCATCTTCCTGCACCGCTGGCGGCACGGGAGCGCGTCGTGGGGAACGCGCCTTTTCACGGCAGCCCCGGACGGCTCCAACATCTGCCTGCTCAATGACCACCAGATGACTTCGCATTTCGACTGGTGCGGAGCGGACAAGGTGCTCGCGTGGGCGCGGCGCTACGATACGGGCGACCACTACTACCTGTTCACCGACTGCTGCGACGACATCGAGACAGTGGGCGAGGACGTGTTCCAGACCGACGGGCACTGTTCATACTCGCCCGACGGGAAGTGGATTCTCACCGACACTTACCCGGACAAGGAGCACATGCGCACGCTCATTGCGTACCGGGTAGCCGACAACACCCGCATTAACCTGGGCCGTTTCTTGTCGCCACCCGTGGCTGACAACGAATTCCGCTGCGATCTACACCCGCGCTGGAGCAGGGATGGGAAGACCGTCTGCTTCGACTCGGTCCACGAGGGCCAGCGGCAGGTCTACCTGATGGATGTCAGCGAGGTCGTGGCCGGCTGAACAAATGCACCTACCCGGAGGGCTTGCCATGGTCGACGACAAGCTGATGAAAGACGGGCTGTGTGATGCGCCGAAGATCGTGATCAAGGCGCGGCAGTTGCCGGCGGTTGCCTGCCGGCTTGGCGGCGCGGATTGCCCCATTCTCGGCAAGAACCAGGCCCGCGCCATTCTGGAGGTTCTCCAGTCGGACCCCACCGCTACGATCCGGCTCACCAGCGATGCTGACTGCGCGCCGCATTACACCATGCTGGATGATGAGGACTTCCGGCGGCAGAACCGGGAGGCGGTATTCAACCGCAAGCGCGACTTGGATGTCCTGCAGAAGCTGGGCCTGTGCCCGGGAGACACCCGGCGCGCGCGCTACCTGTACGAGTTGCTCTTCTCGCGGGTGGAGACCCTCTGCGGAATTTGCGCCTTCGACACGCCGGGCTGGGAGGGTTGCCCGTACGCACGGGACGGCATCTACGAGGACGTGCGCTCTCGCGGTTGGCAGGCGGTGGTGCATGCGCGCAGCCCCGAGGAGATGGCCAGGGCACGAGAGGAGAATGTGGACGCCATCTTCCATGGCGACCGCATCTTCATGCGCCCGCACCACATCATGTGCCTCGCCTGCTGGTACAACGGGGGACAGGCCAGCGGCCTGCGACCCAACGACACGCTTGCGGAGATTCTCGAACGCGTGCGCACCGACCCGAAGGTTCCGGTTACTCTGGTCGAGGGCACCTGCATGGCCTGCCACTGCTGCGACGGTTTTGACCCACCGACAGGCCGCTGCGTCCACAGCGGCGGGCTGATCCGCGACTACAAGAAGGACTTGGACTGCTTCCAGATGTTGGGAATGTACCCCGGCGACACTCTCCCAGCGGACGAGATGTTCGCCCTGATCTTCGAGCGCGTGGGCTCCACACGCGACGTGTGCGGATACGGTACGGGCGAGGTGACCGCCGAGGAATGGCGCATCTGCAATGACCCGGCAGGCAGCCCGGGGTACGCCGCGACCCGGAAGAGCGGAGTGTTTGGTTGAGCGAACCTGAGAACTCACTCCCCCGGCGGCAGAAGGTCAACCAGGCCCGGGTACGCGCTGTCCACCGGGAAGTCTTCGAGCCGAAGGTACTGTGGCCGCCAGCGGTTTGGGGTGTGCCCCTCGGGCATCTTCCGGTCCCAGGACCAGAACTCCACCTCGCGCGTCGACATCGGAGTCTCGCGTATGTCCCGGTTGAAATCGCGCTCCTTGAGATAGCCGTAGATTGGTCGCGGGGTCTTGCCGTCGCGCCGCACGATACCGAACCCGTAGTCATCCACCGTGTGTCCCTCGGGCAGCCGGAGCGTCTCGGCGATTTTGCCGTCATCGTTCCGTTCGTTGCCCGCCGCGAACTGGTAGGGCAGGAGTTTCTGGTACAGACAGTGCTTCTGCGCTGCATCCAGGCAGGCCGCCCATTGCTCGGTCATCATTCTGTCCAGGGCCGGACCATCCTCCTGGTCGCGATCATGAGGGTATCCCCACGCGCCCACGAGGTTGCCCGCATCGATACCAAACTCAGTGTTCCACAGCGGCTTTTGGGCGTCACCGTTCTCCCGCATGATCTCTCGAACGCGCATCCCCCGATCAACAAATGCCCAGCTAATGGGGACCCCGTAAGTGTGGATGGCCATGATGTCGAAGAACTCGCGGCCGCCGGCTTCGTAGATGCCCCGCGGGAAGTCGTCGGTGTCAGTCATACCGCCCGTGAGCACCAGGGCCCTGGGGTTCGCCTGTTTGATCGCGGGGTACGCCAGCTTCAGCATTTCCGCGTACATCCGGCCGCGGTCCCGCATTGGCACATTGGCCTGCGCGCCGAACAGGTCTGTGAATGCGCCGTCCATCTCGTTCCACAGTTCCCAGTACCGCACCGTCGGGTACCGCGCCGCCATGTCCGCCATGAAGCCCGCGAAGCGCCGGTACGATTCCTCTCGGTTCGCAAAGGAGCAGCCAGGCGCGTTCTGGTGTACGACCACGACCAGGATGATCCCGGCCCTGTCGCATCGGGCGACCAGATCATCCCAGTATGCCAGGCGCGCGGCGTCATATTCACGCGGAGTGGTGGTCGGCTCAATCTGCGCCCAGTACATGGTGTGCCGCACGAAACGGATACCGAGGTCCCGTACCATCTGGATCTGCTCGTCGCTCATCTGGTGCATCCCAATGCCCAGTTCCGGGCGGGGATCGTACACCTGGAGCGTGTCACCCACCCGGGAGGCGAGATAGGAGACATCAGCAGCGGCAAGTGATGACGCCAAGGCAAGTATCAGGGCGAGGCAGAGTGGCTGCACGGGACAACCTCCGGGTGCTATCTGAGCGTGTCAGAGAGTGTTCGTCCCTCATCTGTCGGTATCCTCGCCGCGATGTTGTGGCGGCTGTGCGCATGGTGTACCATCCCACTCAGCGAACTGCATCCGGAGGACCTGCCTGGACATGCGCGACGTCGTGCGACTGATCCGCGACCAACTGGTGTCCACGCCCGACACCGTCTGCCTGGAGCGTGCGCGTCTCGCTACCGAGGCCTGGCGAGTGTACGAGCGTGAGCCGGCGCCGCTTCGCCGAGCTCATGTGCTCGCGCACATCCTGCGGAAGATGTCTCTCGACCTGCGCTCCAACCCCGTGTTCGCGGGAAACACCTCGGCGCGCCCCCGGGCCTGGATGCTTCTGCCGGAGTACGGGATCGGCATGGACGCGCAGGTGCTCCTGGAGCACTCCGAACTCGCCGGGCTCCTCGATGGAGCGGTACCCGACGAGATCACCGAGTTCTGGCGTCATCGGGCTTTCGGCGGCCAGTCCGGGACCGGACACCTGTCGGTGGACATGGACTGTATTGTGCATCGTGGGTTACTCAGCCTCATCGAGGACTGCGAGCGGCTTGCGAACGAAGGTGACGAGGAGCAGCGCACATACCGCGCAGCAATGCGCGTAGCCCTGCAGGGAGTGATCGACTGGGCGC
>JAGPGE010000636.1 GCA_018056145.1 Armatimonadota bacterium | reverse complement strand
GCCGCAGGTCTCGCAGTGCGCGACGGAGCGGACATCCGGGGCATCAGTGTCGATGAACTGCGCCAGACCCTCGCGAACCGGGGCGCGAGCGTCCATGGGCTCACCTGAGCCATGACGCTACTCGGAGCAGGGAGGTGCGCGATGGAAAGGGTCGCATTGCTGCTGGTCGTGTGCTTCGTGCTTGCTCTCTGTGGCTGCCCTCCGCAAGTGCCGCGGACGGAGGGCGGAACAGTCGTGGCGCCCGGGTCGCCTGCCGGGCCCGCGGACTCTGCTCAGGCCGACGGCCGAGATACCGCCTACCAACTGGATGCGGTCGATTCGGCGGGTGAACTGCCCCCCTGCACCGCTGAGGATTTCGGTGCGGAGGGAACCACCCCCGTCTTCACGAAATACGCGGACCTTGACGGAGATGGAGTCCTGGACGCGATCATGGGCTACCAGGCTTCCGAGACAGACGAACTCGGCGAGCCGGTCTTCCCCGCATTCGTTGAGCTGGCTCGCTGGTCCGGGCAGGAGTGGGAGGAGTGGTTCGGCATTCCGGCTCCCGGGGGCGAGACCATGCTCGACGCCGACAGCCTTGTGGTTGCCGGCGACATGAACGATGACGGAATCCCTGAGCTTGGGATCCAGTTCTATGGCTTCGGTGTCTCCAGCCGGCCGGAGACCCTCTATCTGTGGCAGGTGGTTGATGAAGGGCTCGAACCCGGCATTGAGGGCGAAGCTCTGGACACCACCAGCGATGCGGGCATGCTTATCCAGGATGTTGTCGACTACTACCCCGGCGTCGAACTGGTCCTCGCCGAACCGATCATGGGCGATGAGGCTCACGCGGCGCCGCACAAGTACTCGATCCGCTTGTTCGGGTCGGAGGACGGGATCTACCGGAAAATGCAGGAGTTCAGGGCGGATGGGCTCTTCGATAGCCCCTTCGACGCCATCCAGCACCACATTGATGACCTGAGTTCAGGCCGCTGACAGACGCCGGGAATGGCGCAGATACCCGAGGTGACGCGATGGACCTGCAGAAACTTGTGGCGCAGGCTGCGACGATCGAGACCATCGTTGAGAAGCCCGGCTGGCGGCTCGACGAGACCATTGACGAGCTGGTGGAGTCAGGAGACTGGGACCTTGCCGGGCGTCTTCTCGTGTCGGCCAGCGAGATCCCGGCGCGGCAGCTTGCGAAGAAACTCGTGGACAAACGCGCGTTCGAGCCCCTCGTGGTCGCCGCTTGCCTGCGCAGGCAACCGCGCAGGCCGGGTGAGGGCGCCTCGGGCGGCGGAGGCGCGGTGGCCAGCCGCGTGTTCCGCGACATCGATGCAGACAACGATGCGGCGGGCATCCCGGACTATATCCGCACCGATATCGAAGAGATGGCCAAGAGCGCGGCAGCCACACGCGCTACAGCCATGTCCAAGGACGCGGCTGTGGACCGAGACCCCATCCGCCAGTACATCATCGAGCAGCTGGCGCCCCTCATGGCCACAACCGAAGAAGCTATGAACGCTGTGGTTGTCATCGCCCGGGCCTCGGCGTGGGAGGAAACCCGGCGCACTGCGGCGCTCAAGGTTGCGAACGATGAGCTGTGCGTGACCCGCCTGTGTCGGGCGCTACGTACTGAGGATATTCTCGACATCGCCCGCATGGCGCTGCTTGAGGCAGTCTCGGTGACTTTCGCGAAAGAAATGGGCAAGTTCTTCAAGGGGTTCTCCGACAACCGGGACGTGAAGGCGCTGGAGTTCATCGCCAAGCACCACCCGGCAGAGCAGTACAGGGATACCGCGAAGCAGTGGGTGGAAGCGCTCCAGAAGCAGGGGGCCAGCGGGGAATCATAGCAGACGCCCGACCAAGCCCATCACGGGTCTGGACCGGGGTCAGTGCCTGTTGGACTGCGGGAGCCCGGACGCCATGTTCCGGGCTCCTGGTGCGTTCTCAGCGGTCGTCGATGGCCACGTCGAACACGACCTCGTTGATGCCCTTCAGCATCAGGAGCGCGTTCTCCAGCTTCCGCAGTTCGTCGCGCACGTCTACGTTTCGGCCGGCGCCACCCTGCAGGGGCTTGACGCGCCCCTTGAAAGTCGCCACCTTATTCAGCACGGTGACTACCATCAGGTTCGCGTCGATGGGGTACTTCGCGATCTCCCGCTCGACCAACCGTCTTGTCGCCTTGTCTTCGAGAGGCACGTGGCTCACCTCGGCTGCGGGTGATGGGCGCCGGCGTGGTGCTACCTGCGCTCACCTATGTGCGTCAGCGGCACGCTGCCGCAAAACGGCAGGCGTTCCGTCATCCCCGTCCATGCTATACCCCGATGTTCAGCCGTTCAGCCATGTTCCAAGGCAGGCCAGCCTGCTCCATCTTTCCCTGGGCCGCCCGGATGTTGTAAGGGACGCGACACAATATGATCTCTCTTGCCACGTCGTCCCAGATCGCGTATCCCGCCTGTGAATTGCCGTCCCGGGGTTGCCCCACAGCACCCGGATTCACCATGTACTTGTGCCCATCCTCAACCCGCAGCGTAGCGCCGTCGGGAGCCGCGCACTGCTCCGGCCGCTCCTGCCCGGCACAGGATGTGAACCACTCGGCGTAATGCGTGTGACCGAAGAAGCAGAGTTGCTCCGTCATCACGCGCAGAGAGGCGGCGGCTTCGAAGGGCGTTGTCGTGTAGTAGTCCGCGTCGAACAGGGAGCCGTGACACAGATGGGCCCCCGGGATGTCCACGAAGGGCTTTAGGCCTTTGAGAAAATCCCGGTTCACATCGGTCAATTGATCGCGGGTCCAAAGGATACACGCCTTCGCCGCCGGGGTGAACCAGCGCTCTCCGCCGGGCTCGACGGCGGCCTGATCGTGGTTGCCGCGGACGATCGAGGGTTCCAGCGCACGCACGATGTCGCAGCACTCGTTAGGTGATGCGCCGTACCCAACCAGGTCGCCGAGACAGATGTAGTGGTCAACCGACTCCCGCTCCAGGCGCGCGAGAACTGACTCGAGGGCGGGCAGGTTACTGTGAATGTCGGATAGTATCGCGTGTCTCACGTAACTCCAGGGGACTCCGCATGTATGCCTCGCCGCCCGGCAACGGACGGCTGCCCGCTTTGCGTCACCAACAAGCTATTCGACGGACGTCTCTTCGTCCCCTGCCATCTTTGTCTGGGCGGGCTCTCTTAGTTCTTCGGCCCTAAGGAAGACGGGGCAGTCATCGCAGGACTTGCCTCCGCGCCGGCAGGTGAGGCGGGCGATCTGCCAGCAGGGGAGGCGACGGTCCGTCGCCGCTTGACAGTTGGTGCGCACTTCCTCCGGGCAGTCCTTGAGCTCCCAGCAGGGCGTGAAATCGAGCAGCTTGATGATAGCGTCAATGCCATAGCCGCGCTCGTGAATCAGGCTGCGGACGCATTTCAGCCATCGGACGTCAGCGCTGGTGTAGCGCCGTTGGCCCCTGACGCGCTCAGGAAGGACCAGCCCACGCTCTTCATACAGGCGCAGCGTGCGCGGATGCACGCCCAGCAGCCTTGCCACCGCGCCGATCCGCATGTAGGGTTCCTGTCCACCCGCTGGGGTGTCACGCATGGGCCGCTGACCTCGTGGTCCTTCCCATCACCGGGGAGCCCTGCCCGGGGAAGAGGCGGAAGCGTCTGTGTTCGGACTGCATCGATGGTAGCAGGTGCGGGTTGCAGCGTCAACGCCCCTTGCGAGTTTGCGCGAAGTTCCAGCGCTTCAGTACTGTTCCGGCCTCGTCGGCAATCTCCACCCAATCC
>JAGPGE010000633.1 GCA_018056145.1 Armatimonadota bacterium | reverse complement strand
TTGGGCGCCAGCACGTACCCCACATTCCACCAGCCCGAACCCCGTTCGCGCAGGCGTTTCAGGGCCGGGACATTCGCGAGGGTCCACAGGCTGTCCTCGCCGCGAACCCCGTTGGGCTTCGTGCGGTAGAGGTCGGAGACCGCCAGGCGGCTGTTCAGGAACAGGTCGAAGTAGCGCCAGGCCACGTCCTCGTTGTACTTTTCGCCGTGGAACTTCGAGAAGTTCGCCTCGGTCATGCCCCAGATGGTCTTCAGGTGCTGCTCCACCGGGACCGCGAAGTCGAACACCTCGACCTCAATGTCCAGCGTCTGCGTCGGCGCATTCTGCGCCCCGACGAGAATGGTCCCCCGATGGCGGCCGGGGCGCGCGTTCTCGGACGCATGGACCGTGACCCACAGCGGCTGGGCCTCGCCGAGCGGGACATCGAATGTCTTCAGGAAGTCCAGCAACGGGTCAGGCCACCACTCAGAGGGCGCGGGCGTGGACGCGAGCGCCGGGATGACCGACTTCACGTAGCCCACCGGAACCGCGCTCACCGTTACGCCGTCCTCGCCGAAGCCGCGTACGTCCCAGGTCACGCTCCGCAGGTCGGTGTCCAGCGGCAGGACCACGAGCTGGGCCGATTCGCGCTCATTCCGCGCAAGCTTAACGCGCAGCCGGTCGGTGAACTCGCCTTTGAAGGGCGCGTCTCGCCGGAAGACCTTGACCATGGAAGTCTCGACTCCGAGAGCGTAAGCGCTGCCAAGATTCCGGCGGGCGTTCCAGTCCCGGGCGCGGTCCAGGGGCAGGCGCGTTAGGGCGGCCCCGATCTCGTCCCCTATCCCCCGGCCAGTCTCGAGCAAGCCAGCCGTCGCTTCGTCGCTCAGGGCGCCGTCTGCAGGGACAGCGTCGCGCAAGACCTGCAGGCTCGCGGCAGTGGCGTCCAGCGCCGCCGCTGTTGCCACCGGTGGACCGTATACCGCCGCAGCCTGCCGCGCGGATGCCAGCCGCTCTGCCAGGTTCGCGATGACCCGCCGCACGGTTGCCCGGTTCAGGGCGGTCACCACGGCATCGGTGCGCTCAAGCGAGATCGTGAGCTTCGGCCGCTGCTCGACTGTCTCATGCTCGGACGAACTCAGGTAGACAATGTCGCCCTTGTCCCGGGCCATCGCGGGCCACAGGTGCAGGCCTGGGTTCGCACCGGGGTCGTCGATCCAACGCTGGACAATGTCAGGTGGGAGGTCGAAGGTGATCCAGCCCGTCTGCTTCGGGGGGACGACAGCCTGCGCGGACCAGTCGGCGCGGAAGTCCACGTCCGGGGTGCGCGCGCCACCGGAACCGGCCCAGCGATCGGTGTCGAACTTGCGGAAAGTCCAACTTGGGGCGCCGTGAGTTCCCACGCGCGTGCCGTCGCCGGTTCCCTCGATCCAGTCCCCGTTGACCGGGGTCAGTTCGTGCAGGTCGACAATGATCTCGCGGGTCGGGAAGTCAGGCGAGTGGTCATACATCTGCAGCCGCGCCGAGACCACGCGCGCGCCGGCGGGGATATCCCGCAGGCTGAAGCGCAGGATGGACGCGTAATGCTCACCCCAGCGGTTGATGCCCGCCGTCAGTGTGTCCATGACCCCGTAGTTCACGAACGCAACCGAGGCCGGGGCGTACATCATGAAATCCTCGGTGCCGGAATACCCGTCGCTTCCATCCTGGAGCACAACATCCACCGTCTGCCCCAGAACCGGGGCTCCGAGAGACAGCATAGCCAGGAAAATCAGAGGAACTCGCATATCCCAGCCTCCTTTCGTCAGGGCACATCGCGACCTTGGAAAGAGGTTGCCCGGCGCCGGCGGGGAATCCTCCCATTCAAGTGCATGCCCGACAGGAGGCGTCTCCATGACACGTGTTGCTCTGAGCATCACCCTCGCCGCCGCACTCCTCATCACACTCGCGTTCAGCTACGCCCACGCTGCCGACCCTGTGGGCCCGAAGAAGCACGCGCAGGTCGCACAACTGCAGGGGGAACTGGTCATTGACGGCGTCCTTGATGATGCTGCGTGGCAGGGCGCACCGCAACACACAGGCTTCGAGGCGCCGCTGGGTCAGGCCAACCGCCCGCCCATTCCACCCGAGACTCAGACCTTCTTCCGAGTGCTGCAGGATGAGGACACGCTGTACTTCGGCATCCGCTGCAATGAGCCCCAGATGGATAAGCTGTTCGTCGAAGCCGCGCGCCAGCACGACGCAGCGATGTGGTCCGACGATGACGTGGAGATCTTTCTGGACCCGCTGGACGGCCGCCGCGAGTACTACCAGATTGCGGTGAACACCGAGGCCACCCAGGTTGACCTGTACTACATCGAGGGCGGCAACACCAACAAGGCGTCCTGGTCTTCGGTCTGGCAGGCCGCGGTGCACAGGGGCCCGGACTTCTGGTCAGTCGAAATCGCCCTGCCCTTCGCCATGTTCCACCTCAGCCCGTCCAGTGCGTGGAAGGACAACTGGGCGTTCTCCATGTCCCGCACCCGCACCCCTGACCCTCGCTACTACTCCCAGTACAGCCCTGGCAACCGCTATCATGACGCGGTGAACTACGGCACCCTGGGGCCGATCCAGGTTGACCGCGCCCGGTACAATGTGAACGCCGACTTTCCATCCTTCCGGCTGGAACCCGTGGCCGATGGGTACACGGTGACCACCCGCCTGACAGTGGATAACCGCGGCGCCCAGGCATTCACAGGCACCCTGAACATGCAGGTGCTGGCGGATGGTGCGAGGGATGCGTCCGTGCCCCTGAACCTGGCAGCGGGACAAAGCGCCCAAGTTGAGATTCCGGGCGCCTTCGTCACGCAGCCCGGCAAGTACCCGGTGATCTTCCGCATCACCAACGCGGAGGGCAAGTTGTCCCTCCTGACCCGCTTCGACGAGTGGCTCAACTACACGCCGCTGGCGATCACGCTCTCACGCCCGAACTACCGCAACTCGATTTACGCGACCGAAACCCTGCACACAATCCGGGGCACGCTAACTGTCGGCCTGCCGCTGGAATCCGTGCGCGGCATGATCGCACGGACCACACTGACCTCGAGCCTTCTCCCGCCACGGTCAGTGGACAGCACCATCGAGAGCGGACAGGTGGAGTTTGAAATCTCGGCAGACGGGCTGCCCGTGGGCGAACACACCCTGAGGGCCGAGATCCTCAAGCCCCTGGGCGGAACCGGCGCGGCGGCGAAGTTCGAGCGAATCGCGGAGACGACCGCGCCCCTGCGCAAGCTGCCTCCGGGCCCGGTGGTGGAAGCCCGTGTGGATATCCAGGGCCGCCTGCTGATCAACGGCGAGCCGATCCTCATCCGCGGCTGGTACGGGAGCTTCGACTACATCGTCAGCAAGGCATCCTTCGTCCGCGCGCAGCTTCCCCACTCAACCAACTTCATCATGGGCTGCAGCGACTTCCAGCAGACCGACATGGGCATGTACACGCTTGTTGGGGTAACCCGCGAGGTGGACGAGGCGAAAGCGAAGCTTGACCAGCCCATTGACGAGGAACTGAAGACGAAGTTGCGGGCGGCTATCGCCTCGGCGAGGGGCACGCGGAATGTGATCGGCTACTACATCTCCGACGAGCCCGAATGTCGCGGGCTGTCCCCGGTGTTCCTGGAGAGCCTATATCGGTTCATGGCCAAAGAAGACCCGTACCGCTTCTGCATGGTGGTCTCGCGCGACCCGGCACGGTACATGAAAACTTGCGACGTGATGTGCCCCCACCCGTACATGGACC
>JAGPGE010000634.1 GCA_018056145.1 Armatimonadota bacterium | reverse complement strand
CGTGCCCGTTGTCTTCGATGAAGTCCCCAACGTCCCGCAGACACATGGGAGCGAAGACGTCATTGATGTTCGCGTAGCCCATGGATGGCAGGGCGGCGAAGAACGTCCCCTCCTCGATGCCCCGGTAAGAGCCACGATGCACCCGCAATCCCAGACCGATGATGGACCTGGCTTCGGGGAAGATGTAGCGCGGGTCGAAGTCCGTGGGGGCTCCCTCGAAACGGGACATGTCTCCGATGCCCACGAGATCAGCGCCGGATTCCAGTGCGCATTGTTTGACCTGCTCCGCGGTGATCATGAGTTGCGGCCTCCGGGATATGAGTGGGGCTGGGCGGGAATGCAGAAGGCGAGCGTTGGCGGGCGAGACGACGCCCCACGCGGTCAATGGGCAGGATGGACCGCTCCAGACTGCAGAGCCAGCTTTTAGTCTCTCCCCAGGCCCATCGCCACGCACAGGGCCGCGACTTCGCCGGTGCGTTCGCCCAGTCGTGCCGGGACGATGCGGCAGACCTGTACGGAACGCGCAAGGGCCTCGCGGGCAACGACCTCGCGCGCGGGGCCCAGGTACAGGTCGCCCAAGCGCACCGCGAGGCTACCCAGTACGATGACCTCGGGGTTCAGGATGTCCACCAGAATCGCGAGGCCCTCACCCAGTCGCTCCCCGGCTTCTGCCAGGATTTGCCGGGCCACGGGATCGCCACCGATCGCCGCTTCACCGACGTGGCGCGCAGTGACGGGTTCGCACAGGTTCGACAGGAGCGTCGGTCGCCCCTCCTGCCGGGCACGCTGGATGTGGCCCGCCGCAAGGCGCGCGAGTCCGGCTCCGCTGCAGAAGCCCTCGAAGGAGCCCGCTTTCCCATATCCCTCCGGACCGTTCGGACGAAGGCGAACGTGCCCCGCTTCGCCGGCCATGTCGTTGGTGCCGGAGTAGAGGCGCCCGTCCAGGATGAGGCCGCAGCCGAGACCCGTTCCCGCGGTGATGAAGATCACGTTGCGGCAACCTCTTCCCGCGCCGAACTGCCACTCCGCAATGGCTCCCGCGTTGGCGTCGTTCTCCAGGTGCGTCGGCAAGCCGAAGCGTTCGCTGAAGAAAGCAACGACCGGCACTTCGTCCCAGCCGGGCAGGTTGGGCGGGCCGAGGATGACTCCGGCCTTGCTGTCGAGAGGTCCGCCGCAACTGATCCCGATAGCCGATAGGGGAGAGGATGGGTGGCCCTGCAGCATGCGCTGGATGATCGTGGCGATGCGGTCCAGGTTCGCCTGCGGGCCGGCTGCGTGGTCGGTGGGGAAGCTCTCAATGGCGAGGGTGGCGGCGGTCTCGTCGCCGAGAACCACCGCCGTCTTGGTGCCGCCAATGTCGATGCCGATGAAGGTGCTCCTGCCGGACATGCCCGGCGCCTCCCGCGATCCTTTGCGAGTCTACTTGACGCCGAGCACGAAGGTGCGGGGCTCGGGCAGCGGGACCATGGAGATCGCCGTCACCGGACACAGTTCGCTGCACAGGCCGCAGCCCACGCAGAGGGCCTCGTCAACGGTATGCTTCAGGACGCCTTGTTGGGCCGCGTCGTAGATGCAGACCGCTGCGCATCTACCACAGTTCACGCAGACCCCGGTATCGATCTCGGCCACGACCACCTGCTCGCGCTCGATCTGGTCGTTGCTCCTGACCTTCGGGCAGATCGCGCCGCGGATCTCATTGAGGTTCGCGTGTCCCTTGCGGTCCATCCAGGCCTCGAATTCGTCCAGTATCTTGCCTACGATACCGTAGCCGTGCATCACGATGGCAGTGCAGACCTGCACGGTGGTGGCGCCCGCGAGGATGCACTTAGCGACATCGGCCCCGTTGGTCACTCCGCCGCTGGACGCGATGGGGATGCCGAGCAGGGGAGAGACTTCGGAGATCCAGCGCAGGACGTAATGAATCGAGTACGGGCCACCGTGGCCCGCGTAACCCTTGTGCATGACAGGCTCTTCGGTTTCCACGTCAATGTCCAGGCCGGTGAACCGGTTGAACATGACAACGCCGTCAGCCCCGGCCTGCTCCATGGCGAGGATGACCGCGAGGGGGTTGTCCAGCTGTCCAGTGATCTTGGGGACGACCGGCGTATTCGGCGCGCCTGCACGAGCGGCATCCACGGCCATACGCATGGTGTCGAGCATCGGCGAGTGGGCCATGATGTGGGTGCCGTGGGGGCAGGAGACGTTGAGTTCGATGAGCTTCGCGCCTGCCTGTGCGGAGACGCGGGCGCCTTCCTCCCAGCGCTCGGCGGTGTTGCAGTTGAGGCTGGAGAATATGGGCATCTCGCACTGCTCGGTGGCGATGCGGATCTGTTCGCCGAACTCGTCGAGACCGTGTACATTGGCCTGCTCAAAGGAGTAGAGGGAGAAGGTGCGGTCCTTGCCAAGCTGGTGGCGCAGGAGCTTGAACCGCGGGCTGGGGGAATGCCTCGCGGGCTCATACTCGAAGTAGCTCTTGATCACTGCCGCGCCACAGCCCGCATCCTCACACCGCTTCAGCCGGTCGGCGTTCTCGGTAATGCCCGCCGGAGCCGCCACGATGGGGTTGCGGAGCCTGATGCCGCAGAAGTCCACACTGATGTCGGGCATGATTGCTCCTGTTCGCCCGGAGGGGGCTTGTGTTCGCATTGGCGGCCCGTCTGCGGAAGCCTGCCAAACAGCCCGTTCGGGGGGAACGGGCTGCTTACCTCCACATCCAGTTGCACAACGTCGCGTCGCGGGCTACCCCTGGTCGTAGGCCTCCAGGGCCGCGTCGGACACCTCGAAGTTCCCGTACACTCGCTGGACATCGTCGTGGTCGTTCAGCTGATCCAGCAGCGCAAAGAGTTTGCCGGCCAGATCATCGGGAACCTGGCAGGTGCTCGTGGGGATCATGGTGATCTCCGCGCGCTCGTACTCAATGCCCTGCTCAGCCAGCGCGCTGGCCACCTGGTGCAGTTCCTTCGCGGGGGTGCGGATCTCGAACACGTCCTCGTCTTCGGTGAGCATGTCTTCGGCGCCGGCGTCGATTGCGGCCATGAACAGCTCTTCCTCTTCGATGCCTGCCTTCGGGACGATGATGACGCCCTTCTGCTCGAATACCCAGCTCACGGAACCCGGTTCGCCGAGACTGCTGTCCTTCTTCTTCAGGATATTGCGCAGTTCGGAGACGGTGCGCTGGGAGTTGTCGGTGAGGCAGGAGATCATGAGCGCCGTGCCGCCGGGCCCGTAGCCCTCGTAAACCACGTTCTCATAGGTGACTCCCTCGACCTCGCCGGTGCCGCGCCGGATCGCGTTGTCCACGTTTTCGTTGGGCATGGACGCCTCACGGGCGGCGTCGATGGCATAGCGCAGGCGCAGGTTGGTGTCGGGGTTGCCGCCACCTTCGCGCGCCGCGACGATGATTTCCCTGGAGAGTTTGCTGAAAATGCTGCTTCGCTTGGCATCCTGCCGGGTCTTGCGGTGCACCCGGTTTGCCCATTTTGAATGACCGGCCATCGTCACTTGCTCCTCAATCACAGTGTACGATGGGCATTATACCACGCGGGTTGCGGAGCGTTCAAGCTGTGGACGGCCATGGGTAGTGTACGCTATTTTGTGTAAAAGGCACAGAAAGACCAATGGGGCGTTAGCCCGCTCTATGCATGAACCTCAGCGCGCTTCCCGGGAGCGAGGCTATCTGGCGGTGGGATTGCGTGGCGGTTGACGTCGGCGCGTGTAATCGGTCGGCGTGGGGCGTTTGAGGGCGTCGGCG
>JAGPGE010000632.1 GCA_018056145.1 Armatimonadota bacterium | reverse complement strand
GGGTACGGATCGGGCGCGATGACGTCCGCCGCATGAACATAGCGCGAGAACAGCGGGGGCACGCGGAGGGTCATGTACGTGGGCACCTGGGCATCCTGGTCCTTCATCAGGTTGTGCCGCTCCGACATCTCCGCCGGGTCCACGCCGCCGCCGTCCGGTTCGTCTCCGGGGTTCCACGCAAGCACCGCCTTGCGGTCACGGTAGCGCGCGATCGCCTGCTCCCTGGGCACGCCGAACTCGGTGATGACCTTCATGTTCAGCCGTTCGGCCTCGGCCAGGAACTCGTCCCACTCGTCCATCTGCTTGAGGCTGGCGTGGACGGTGTTGAAACCCGCTTCAGCCACTTCGCGCAGGAACTGCAGGCGGTCTTCCGCGGGGAAGGGCCACGAAACGTGGTACCAGCCGAAGGGGAAGAACGGCTGCCCCTCCACCATCGCCGTGCCATCCTCAAAGCGCGTGTACACTCGCGGCGTGTCATGCTTCGTGAACGCCGCTTCCGCCGTGCCCAGCACCTCGTCCCCGCACTTGAGGGCGAGCACCACCCGGTGCTGTCCGGGCTCAAGGTCGGCGCAGGGGGCATTGACCGTCATTTGCCTCTCAATCGCCGCGAGTTCCACCGCAAGCTGGTCATCCACGAGGATGCTGGCGGAACATTCCGCGAGCTTGACGGACTTCTCCGGCGCGAAAGCCAGGTTGAGGGGTATCTCCTGATGCCACGGGTACACGTGACGGTTCGGGACCCTCACGGAGAGCAGCGGCGGGATCTCCTGGCGGTTCCGAAGCGACAGGGTCTCGCCGCCCTGGGGGGCAAAGGCGATGTCGAAGACCGCTTCTCCCCGCGCCGGGAGGGTGTACGGCAGGCGCACCACGGCTTCGGCTCCGGCGGGGATGGTCACCGAGGCAGCCTGGGAGGACTCCCGGCCGGCCGCCTCCCCGCTCAGGCCGAGGCGCACGTCGCAGGTGACCGGTTCAGCGGTGGCGTTGGAGAGACCCAGGCTCGCGCGGTGCTTCCCGGGCAGCGCCTCGCCCAGGCTCAGTTCGGTCAGCGCGATCCCGGCCCGCAATCCCTGGACGTGGGTCCACAGGTTGGTGAGCAGGCCCGCAACCAGGGGTGTGTCCGCATTGCCGCGGAAGGAGAAGTAGCTGGTCACCATCAGGCAGCCCTTGCCCGCCTCGCGCAGCAGGAACAGGCTCCTGTCGTCGGCGCAGGTCACGAGACTGCGCCAGTGCGGGCCCCAGGAGTCCAGGTGGGCCCAGATGTTTGTCTTGGCGGCCAGGAGGGGCACGAGATCGACGGGCACCTTCAGGAAGGGGTCGGTCGCGTTGAACTCGCGGCGGTCGGGGTCGGGGATGTCGCGGCGATGCGAGGCGCAGGTGGTGGTGGTCAGCACGAAGTCCGGCCCGAGCCGGTTCACCCACAGGTCCAGCACCGATCCGTAACTCGCGTCTGTGATCCACAGCGCCCCGCCGTTGTTGAGGAACGCCAGCCACTCGGCCGCATACTGGGCCATGTCCACCGGGTTCTCGTAGTTGCCCACGCCGGCGGAGATCACGATGTCGAACTCACGCAGGCGCGGAATCAGCGTCGCCATCGCTGTGTTCTCGAAGGCTTCGAACTCCCACCCGAGATGCTGCAGGTGCGCGTCCATCTCGGACTTGAACGCATAGCCGCCATTGGGCCAGGCGGAGTAGACCACTGCCACTTTCGGGGCCGCGACCGCGGACGAGGACAACAGGATTGCCCCCGCCAGGAATGCCATTCTCGCCACCATGCCAACTCTCACTCCTTCCGCGTCATTCGTCAGAATGACTGGTGCACTGAGCCGTATTTTGCCGGACGCGCAGGAGGGACCTTCCGCCCGCGGCGGGAATCCTGTTGGTGAGAGAGGCGTTATCCACACCAGGGAACTCACGCGATCAACGGATAGGACGGTGGTACGGATGAAGGTCCAAGTACTGGGACCGGGCTGCGCCAAGTGCAATGCGCTTGCGGAGAATGCGAAGAAGGCGGTGGCGATGGCGGGTGTGGACGCCGAAGTAGTCAAGGTCACCGAGGCCGCGGAGATCGAGAGCTTTGGCGTGCTGCTCACCCCCGGCCTGGCTATTGACGGCGTGGTGAAATCCGCGGGGAAAGTGGTTGCCCCGGAACAGATCGCTCGGTGGCTCAAAGAGGACGGCTGAACGCAACCGGCGGCAGGAAGCCAGGCATCCACGGCGTAATATATCCCCTGATGGATCCCACTCGCCGCACTGCGAGGTGCACCATGAAAGCCTTGCTGCTGCTCCTGTCTGCCCTTCCCGTTACCCTCGCACTTGCCCAGGACGCTCCGGGTCTGGTCAATGGGGCCTTCATCGGAGATGCGGACGGCAACGGTATCGCCGACGGCTGGAGTTTCGCGGCAGGCGCCTCCACTGACAAGCTGGAGGTCTCCTTTGGGCTCGAGGAACTCCCCGACGGCGCCATGGCCCAACGCATGTCGTGCACACGTTACGATGGCGGGCACGCCATGCTCTGCCAGGTGGGCACGGTGAGCGTCAAGGCCGGGCAATGGTATGAGGTGCGTCTGCGGGCTCGCGGCGAGAGCCTGCGGTCGGTCGATGTCGGCCTGCAAGACACCAACGGCTGGCAGCACTTGGGCCTGTGGACCTCCATCACCCTCACGCGGCACTGGAAGGACTACGCCTTGCGCTTTCAGGCACCGCGGGACGGTCACGAGACCAGCCGCTTCCAGATCTGGTTTACGCGCCCAGGCACGCTGTGGCTCTCGAACGTGTCTCTCGCGCAGTCAGAAGCGCCTCTGCCGGGGAACGTGATCCCCACCGCCGGCGACCGCAATCTCCTGCCCAACGGCGGCTTCGAGATCCCCGGCGGCTGGGGCATGCAGAATGCCTGGACGTACAACTGGCAGGTCGCCGAGGGCAAGGGAATCGGGGGCTCCAACTGCGCGGCGGTGGCCTGGGAGCCGGATGATCCCGAGCTCGGCTACTACTTCGACTATTTCGAGATGGTCCGCAGACCCCTGACCCGCCCGTGGCTCCAGGCCCTTGGGCAACTGAAGCTGGAACTGGGCGAGACCTACTGCCTGTCCGCCTGGATGCGTGTGGACCCCGGCTTTGAGGGTGCTCCGGCGATGCTCGGTTTCGTGGGCCCTGGCGCCCGGGCCGAGAAGAAGGTCAGCCTCACCGCCGACTGGCAACGAGTGACGGTCACCGCGAAAGCCACCGGGCAGACCAGTCTCGTGCAGGTTGGCCCGGCCTTCGAGGAGACCGACCGGGAGCGCCTCAACCACTGCGTCGTGTACATCGACAATGTTCAGGCGGAGAAGGCGACGGAACCCTCGGACTTCGAAGCGCGGGCGCTGGACGTCTTCCTGGCTCACCGCTCGGAAACGGCAGTGGCGGATAGTCCCCGAGACTGGCCCGTCACCGTTCATCTCTTCGCGCGGGAAGCGGGAGAGGTGGAGCTTTCCCTGGAGGCGACCGACTTCAGCGACGCGACCGTCGCAGACGTGACTCGCGCCGTCCCCCTGAGGCAGGGCGCGAATGCGGTGCCCATGACCCTGCGCCTGCCCGGTCCCGGCTTCTACCGCGTCAATGTGAAGGCGCATGCGGGATCACGGGCCGCCGAGACCTCCGCCCGCTGTGCTCTCTATCCGGCCTTCGAATCGGCCGAGGACACGGCTTTCGGGATCAACCACGCTTATGCATACAATGGCTTCCTGAAGCTGGCGCGGGAGATCGGCATCCAGTGG
>JAGPGE010000631.1 GCA_018056145.1 Armatimonadota bacterium | reverse complement strand
GTTGAGATCGAAGTCACGGGTCCCGTGGACCTGCGCGATCCTTTCGTGCGCACCGAATTGGATCTGCCGACCCTCTGCTGCGCCCGGCTGACCGTGTCGGCGGAACTGGTCAACGCCTCGGACTCAGTGGTAAGTGGTGTCCTGGAGGGTACCATCTTCGACCCCGGCGGCCAGATCGTTGGACGTTTCTCGCGCAACGCCACCCTCATGGGCCATGAGACGAAGCTCATCACGCTAGCGCACACGGATGCACCGGACCTATGCGTGGCGAACCCGCAGTTGTGGTGGCCGAACACCTACGGCGACCAACCGATGTATGAGCTGCGCCTCGACTTCCTGACAGGCGATGACCTTTCCGCGCGGGTCATCACACCCTTCGGCATCCGCCGCCTCGACTGGGCGCTCCACGAGCTCGATGGCGCGGAGGGCTTGAGGCTATACGTAAACGGCAAGCGCATCTTCCAGCGAGGCGGCTACATCCAGCCCGAGATGATGTTCGACTGGGGCCCGGAGCGCGTCGATGCCGAACTGCGGTACCTCGCGCAGGCCAACCAGAACTACGTGGTTTTCGAGGACATCCCCAATCCTCCTGACTGGTTTCTGGACCTGTGCGACCGGCACGGCCTCATGTTCTGGACCTGCTTCTATGACTGTTACTGGCTCCAGTACAACAGGCCCTGGGATGTGGATCGCGCAGTGCTTGAAGCGTGCACGGTGGACATCGCGAAGCGCTACCGGAACCACCCGTCCCTCATCATCCACATGTCCCAGAATGAGGGGGAGACCTGCGAAGACATCTACGAGATGTGGCGGCGGACGGTCCTGGCGCACGATGACACCCGGCGGCTGATCCCGTCCGGATCATTCCCCTGGTACCGGACCGACGTGCCCGAGTGGTTCGCCCGCGAACTGCCTGTTGGCTGCAATGACTACATGCCGAAGACCTACGGCTGGCAGCTACCGGCGGCGTACTACACGCTGGTCCGCGATCACCGGAACTGGATGTTTATGATCGAAAGCGGCGCGGCATCCCTGCCGCCGGTGGAGAGCCTGATCAAGTTCATGCCCCATCTGGCCGCACTCGGGGCAAATCCGGGCGACGACCCGAAATGGCCGCTCGATGAGGCCTGGGCGCACCACGGCGCGAACTCGTACTTCGAGTGGTTCGACCGCGGCCTGCGCCTGCTGTACGGGGAGCCGAAGGACCTTCAGGACTACGTCTGGAAGGCGCACCTGGTCACATACGACCAGCACCGGGGCTTCTACGAAGCGGTCCATCACCGGATGTGGGACATTACCAGCGGGTTCGGCGAATGGAAAATCAACAGCGGCTTCCCGGATGTGCAGTGGCAGTTCTATGACTGGTACCTGCGGCCCATGGTGAGCTTGTTCGCGGTGCGCAAGGCCTGCGCGGCGCTTGCGGTGCAGCTCTGTCCGCTGGACGGCGTGGTGAGCATCATCAACAGCAGCTTGCAGGACGCCGATTCCCTGCACCTGCGAGCGGTCATGTTCGATCTGGACCTCAACGTGCTGCGTGAGGAATCCACGACCGTGAGCTGCCCCGCCAACAGCGCGCTGGAGACCTTCGCATTCGCACTTCCGCCGACGTTCGCCGAAGTGCCCGTCTATTTCGTCAAGCTGGAACTGCGGCACGCAGACGGGACCGTCGCGGCGGACAACTTCTACTGGCTTTCGCCCCGCCAGGATGACTACGAACAGGTCTACACGGGCGACATGCTGAAGATGCCCGCGAACAAGCCGCTGTTCCTGCCCCGGCAGACGCCCTGCTTCCCGGAGCTGTCTGAGTTGCGGAAGGTCTCTCTGGGAGCACGTGCCAGACATCTGCCAGAGAGACATGGCGACGCCCGGGTCCGGGTGAGTGTGAGTAACCCCGAGGTCGCCCTGGCGTTTTTCATCCGGGTCCGCGTCGTGGATGCCGGCAGTGGCGAAGAGGTGCTCCCGGTCTACTGGACCGACAACTACTTCTCGCTCCTTCCGGGGGAAAGCCGCGAGATCACCGCGAGCCTGCCCAGGGTTCCGGCGGGAGAGATCGAGGTCGCGGTGGACGGTTGGAACATTGACCCCGGGCGATTTGTCATCAAGGCGCAGTGATTCACCGGGAGGTGGCCGTGGACCAGGGGGCAGAGCCTGCGTACTCGTGGGACGACCTGCGGCGCGAAGTGCTGGACTTCGTGAGAAGCTGCCGTGTTGACGAGTGCAGTTACCGGCACTCCCACGCGGCTACACAGCCCACCCTCTACAGTGCTTGCTACGCGGTGCTGACAATGAGCCTGTTTGGGTGGACCGACAGGGAGGACGCGGGCTTCCGGCGACGGTGCGCGGGGACCATTGACAGCTTCCAGGATGCGGACGGTCTCTTTCGCGATCCGGTGATCTTCGGCCAGGGCTGGTACGCCGACGACCCGCTCTGGTGCGGTCGCGCCCATCTCACGTGTCACGTGATCATGGCCCTGACGGCGCTGGGCAGCGTGGCGAGCCGGCCTTTCGCGCTAGTGGAGAGATTCTCGCGGCTTGGTACCCTTGAGCCGTGGCTGGAATCCCGGGATTTCGGCGCCCGGGTTGCCTGGACGGGCAACGAGATCATGAACGTAGGCACGCTGCTGCAGTATGCCCGGGACTTTCACAATAACACGCGGGCGGGCCGAGCAGTGGCGTTTCTCCTGGACTGGCTCGACGAGCATCACCTCAACCCGGAGACCGGCGTCTGGGGCGCCCTGGATGTAGCAGACCCGTTGGCGCGGTCGCACGCGGTTCAGGCGGCCTATCACTGGTGGCCCCTGTACTTCTACGACCGCCGGCCCATCCCGCACATTGATCGGGCCCTGGATACTGTCCTGGCCACACAGAACCCCCGGGGCAGTTTCGGCTGGGGCGTGCACAACTCCGCCGCCCCGTATGACGGCAGCGCGTGCGAAGACATTGACTCAATCGACCCTCTTGCGCGCATGAGCCGGCTCACGGACTATCGGCGGGATGAGGTGCTGGCGGCCTTGCGCACGGCAATCCCGGCGGTGCTCGAGAACCGCACGCCCGATGGAGGCTTCCAGTTCATGCTCCGCCGGGCCTTCGAGTACGGGCATCCCCAGCTTGCTTCCGGCGCAACCCAGGGCGGGATGTTCCCCACCTGGTTCCGCACGCTCTCACTGGCGTTGATCGACAGGGCGCTGGCCGGTGATACTCCGGCCCAATGCCCGTGGCGGTTCGTGGACTGCCCGGGCTACCAGTTCTGGCGGGAAGTCGGCGCCTGAGCGACCCTCTGGGTCGCCGCGCAGGACATCCGCAATCGAGGTGCTGTGGGATGGAGCCGTGGAAGCGCATCGAGTTGGACCCTGAGCACGCGGGAAGCTGGTTCGTATCGGGCGACCTGGACGGTGACGGCCGGGCGGAGATCGTGACCGCGCGGTCGGTGCAGTATTGGGTGGGCAAGTCCGACCACCACTACACCTGCGCGGTGGCGGCGCAGAATCTGGAGGGCGAGGTCCTCTGGACATGGGGTGCGCCCGGAAGCGGCAGCGGCGAACTATGGCATGACGTGTCCTGCCAGGTGTTTGACTGGGACGGCGACGGGCGCCCGGAAGTGATCCTCGCCAGCCAGGGCGCGCTGGTAGTGCTGGAAGGGGCTACGGGCACGGAACTGCGCAGGCTGCCGTTGCCTGAGTATGCCACCGACTGCATCACCTTCTGCAATCTCAGCGGAGGGCCCCGGCCGGATGTCTTGGTCAAGACCCGGTAC
>JAGPGE010000630.1 GCA_018056145.1 Armatimonadota bacterium | reverse complement strand
CCCGCAACCGGCCCGGCGGCGGGGAGACAACCTGCTGGGCGCCTACCGGGGGCATGTTCCGCGGCGCGCCGAACCTGTGGGGGACCCTCGAACTGGAGTAGCTTCCCGCGGAGCAAGCCACGCGTGGCACGGCGTGCAACCCCTTTCATACACACGTGAGCACGGAGATCCCCGCCCGGCCTGTCACGCGCCGGGCTCGCCGGGGCTATACAGGGTTGCAGGATCGACATATGCCGCATGGGAGGGGCACATGCCCGCACAGTGGGTCGTTCATCTGACAACGCGCAGCGGTCTCGAAGGCGGCCTGGTTGACACATACCGGGCCGAAGCCGCGCGCCTTGGGAGCGACGGTGTAGCGCTGCTCACGCCGACCCAGTCGGCCGCTGAGGTCGCCCGGAGGCTTGTGGTGTCCGGAGGTGATGCCGGAGCCCTCCTGGACCCGCGCATCATGACCTTCCCCCAGCTTGCGGATGCGCTGCTGGTGGCGAATCACACCTCGTCGCGGCAACTCACGGCGACCCAGCGGGAGCTGCTGGTGGCGGATGTGCTGGCGGGACTGGCGGACGATCCCGCTCTGGAGTACCTGCGGGCGGCGCATACCCGCAAAGGCACCATCGGCGCGGTCTGCGCCCTGCTGGATGAGCTGAAGCGCGGCGGGGTGTCGTCGGATGATCTGCCCGGGCTGGTGGAGAAGGCTGTTCCCGGCCACCCCGCGAACAAGGCCGTCTCCCTCGTTCTCGCGCGTTACCAGGACCGCCTGCAGGAACTGGGCCTGTATGACGAGCCGGGGCTCTTCTGGAACGCTCTCGACCTGCTGGAGGACGGCAAGCGGCGGCCACTCGAAGACTTGCGCGTGCTTCTGCTGGACGGCTTCCAGGAGTTCACCACCACTCAGACCCGGATGCTGGAGGAACTGGGGAACTGGCTGGAGCGCATCGAAGTGCGGCTGTGGCTGGATCCCTCTCGGGAGCAGATGACTCCGCGTACGGTGGCGACCCGCAACTGGCTGGCCGATTCCATGCACGCTGAAGTGCGCCGGGATACTCTCGCCGGGCCTGAACCCGCTACGGACCTGGACCATCTGCGCGCGCGCGTTTTCTCCCTTGATGCGGCCGGGCTTGCGCAGGCCGACGGGACGGTGCGCGTGCTGGAAGTCGCCGGCGGGATGGTGGGCGAGTGCCGGGAGATCGCGCGCCGCATCAAGCTGCAACTGGCGGACAATCAGGACCTGTCCCCGGATCGCATCGCGGTTGTGCTGCGCTCCTGGGACGCGGGCTATGACACGGCCCTGCGGCAGGCTCTCGAGTGGTACGGCGTGCCCGCGGACTTTGCCCAGGGACCGGCGCTGTCTTCGGTCCCGGCGGTGCAGGCGGCGCTGGATATCCTGGACGTGGTGGTGGGCAGGTGGCGGCGCCAGGACGTGATCAAGCTCCTGAACAACGGTTACATCAGGCCAGAAGACCGCAGGTACAAGACGGTGCGGGCGCAGCGGCTGGAGCGCCTGGCCATGGAAGCCGGGATCATCGGCGGCGGGGATGGCGAGATCAGCCCTGCCGAGCAGTGGAAGGCGGCGCTCAACCGTCTCGGCAAACGGCTGCATCAGGAACGGGATCGCCGCCGGCAACTGGAAGACGCCATGGGCATTGTCCCCGAGAGCGAAGACCAGCAACGGGTGCTGGAGGACGACGACGGCGACCGGCTGCGCACTCTCGCGGCCCTCGACGCGGCAATCGATCAAGTCGAGAACGCCGTGAACCTGGTGGATGCGCTGGAACAGTTGCTGCGGCCGCTTGCCACCGCGGAAACCCTGTCCGCCGCGTCGCTGGCCTTCGGCGGGATCATCAAGGCCCTGGGCATCATCGGCTCAGCGGGAAAAGGCGACGCACACCACGTGGCGCTGGACCTGCGGGGGCTGGACGGCCTGTCGACGATACTCCGGGAGATCACGGAAGCCCCGGAAGTGCTGGGGATCGCGGGGGATGTGAATGTTGCCCGGTTCGCCTCGTGTATCCGCGACGCCTGCGGGTCCGCGCGCCTGTCGGGCAACCGCCACCGGCGCTGCGGGGTGCAGGTGCTTGAGGCCTCCCAGGCGGCGGTGGAGCGCTTCGACACCGTGTTCGTCCCCGGCCTGCGCGACGGGCTCTTCCCCTCGCGTCCCCGGCAGGATGTGTTCTACGGGGACGCGGAACGCGAGCGCCTGCAGCAGGACCTGCCGGGCCTGCGCCCGCGGCTGGGCGACCGGCACGCTGACGAACACCTGCTGTACGCAGCGCTGGCGGCTGCGGGGAGGCAGGTCTGGCTCTGCTATCCGCTTTCCGAGGCCAACGGTGGGCCGGTGCTGCGGTCGTCGTACGTGGACGAGGTCCTCCGGCACTGGAAGCTTGGCGGAGCTTCGGAGTTCGCGAGGAGGATCATCACCACCCGCCGGCAGTCCGAAGTCATCGCCGGGCCGGACGAAATCGGCAGCTACTCGGAACTCCTCGAAGCGCTCCAGGGACCGCAGTCGGGCGCCGATCTTCAGCGCATCCTCAGCTTCGCCGAGAGCACCGCGCCGCCCGACGAGTTGCCGACCCTTGCGCAGGTCCGAGAGCTGGCGCGGGTCGAAGCCCTCCGATCCCGGGGTGATGGGCCTTTCTGCGGCGTCCTCGAAGATCAGGCGATTCTTGCCGAACTGGACGACCGTTACGGCCCAGGGCATACGTATTCGGTGAGCCAGCTCAACACCTACGCAAGCTGCCCGATGCGCTTCTTCCTGGCGCGGGTGCTGGGCCTGGAAGCCCCCACGGAACCGATGGAGGCCATCGACCGGCGTGACCTGGGGCTTGTCGCGCACCGCATCCTGGCCCTGTTCTTTGGCCAGCGGACCATCGGGAAGGACGACTGCGAGCCCATCACGGGCGAGAACCTGGGTGAAGCGAAGCAGGCTCTGTCTGCCTGTGTCGCCCGCATCGGGAAGGAACTGGACGCCCTAGACCGCGGCGCGAAGCAGGTCTGGGCACGGGCGCTGGAGCGGCTGGAGGAAGACCTTCTCGCTCTCCTGGAGTTCGAAGCCGAGCGCAATGTCGAGGACCAGGGCAGGAAGCGAAAGTGGTCTCCGCCCCGGCAAGTGAGGGCTGTGGAGGCGGTTTTCGGCAAGAACGGGGAGTTCGTGGTTGCGCCCGAGGGTTGTGAGCCGGTGAAGCTGCGGGGCCGCATCGACCGAATCGATCTTACCGAGTACCAGGGCAGGCCTTACTGGGTGATCTGGGACTACAAGACCGGCAATGGCGTGTCGGCAAACCTCGTGCGCGCGGGGGCCGACCTGCAGCTTCCCGTCTACGCACTGGCAGTGAAGGAGCTGTACCCCAACGAGACAGACGACTGCCACCTGTGGGGGTACTACCGGGTCACGCGCCCCGTGGGTTGGACCAGCGTAGTGGCGGGCAAAGCGGGAGAGGAGACGGCGCAGATGCTTGACGGGATCGTGGAAGGGGCGAAGCAGAAGGTTGCAGAGTACGTCGCGGCCATCCGCGCGGGAAGGTTCGCGCCTGCCCCGAATGATGCCCTGCAGCCCTGCCGCTACTGCGACTTCCGCGGCGCATGCCGGGTCCGTTCGCTGGACCGCCGCTCTTCCGCACAGGGGAGGGAGCAGTGATGATCGACCGCACCCCACAAATGACGCCGGAGACGGACACCGACGCCCTGCGCCGTGGGATCATGGCGAACGCCGACAGGCACCAGTTCCTGGGTGCGGGCGCCGGAGCCGGGAAGACCA
>JAGPGE010000629.1 GCA_018056145.1 Armatimonadota bacterium | reverse complement strand
CGAAGACCTGTTCCCAGTCGGTGAGCATGTTCTTCGTGTGGCCCGGGTGGCAGCAGACGCCGATGCGCATCGGTTCGGGCTGAGCAGATGCGACTTGCCCGAGGCTGGCGCCCAGAATGCCGGCGAGGACTGCAGGAAGAAGGCGCATGGTGGACGGCCTCCAGTGCGGGTGTCTGTTGGCTGGCCAGTTTCCCTCACCGGGGCACCGAATCCTGCCCGGCCGGGAGGCAGGGACCCGGGCCGCGCACGCGGAAGGTACACCTGATGAAGCGCCATCCCTTGTCGGGCGGGCGGTTGGCCCTGAAGCTAACCCGATCTCGCCGGTTGGTGGGAGGAACGAATATGGTTCGTCTGCTGCTGCTTTCCGCGATTTCTGTCTGTGCCGTCGCCTTCCCGCTGGACCTGCTGCGCGATGCTGGCACGTGGGTGGGCAATCTCGACAGGCAGGGCCCGGCAATCACTGTGGGCGCATCCGAGGAAGCGCCTCTGTGGGCTGAGGTTTCCTCGAACGCCGGGGCTGAGGACTATCCGAAGCTGCGCCTGACCTTCGATCCCGCGCGTGACCTCACCGATTTCATGCGCCTGCGGTGGCGGGTGCGCGTTGTGTGTAAGGACCCGTCGGTTCGCGAGAAGCGGGTTGCGGCGGTCTTTTACGACGACCAGCACCGCCACGCGAGTCTGCCCGGCAACCCCAGCGTGCAGCAGGTCATCGAGCACTACGTCCCGGTGAACCGCTGGATGGACTACCGCGACTGGATCCTGACGTTGCACCGCGGTGCAATCCAGCAGGTGGACCTGTACATCTATGAGGACCCGCTGGACACGGCCCACACATACCGCTGGGAGTTCGCCGACCTGGCCCTGGAAGGTGTTGGCGAAGAGGCAGTCCTGTTCGACACAGAGATCTACGCGAACAGCGATCTGCGAGTTCCGGCTCCGGATGGGACAGTGGCCGGGACCGTCGGCGCGGGGGATCTGTCGCTGGAGTTCGCGCCGGACGGGCGAATCCGCCGGGTTCTCCACTCGGAAACCGAGGCGGGAGTAGCCGGGGATGCGCCGACCGGGCTGCTCCTGCGCGACGCCACCGGTCAGGCGCCTCTGGCCCCGGTCGGGGGCACTTTCGAGGCCACCGAAGACGGCCTCCGACATCACTCTCGGGTGGATGCCCTGGGCGTGGAACTGGACGCTACGTACCGGACGGGCGAAGGGTACATCGAGGTCCAGGGCGCGGTCACTGATCTGCGCGGGGAGGACCGTGCGGTGCAGGTTGCGCTGGCATTGCCCCTGTCCGGTGAAGGCTGGCAGTGGTGGGACAGCGCCGCGAAATCGCGCCCGGTGGCTGGTGAGAGACTGGAGTTGTCGGCGTTGGAGACGGGCATGCAGTACGGCCTTAACGGTGCGCATTCGAAGTACCCCATCGGCGCGGCGACACTTCCCGGGAGGGCCGGCGTCAGTCTGGGCCTCCGCATGGACGAGCCGGTGGTGCACCGGATCGCCTGCAACCCGGCCCTGAACTTGCTCTACATCGTGCTGGATTTCGGGCTGATCCCGGAGACTGCCGTGGACGGGCACTCCCTGTCCAGTGCGCCTTTCCGGATTCTTGTGTACTCCCACGACCCCGCATGGGGGTTCAGGTCGGCGCTGGACAGGTACTATGGATTCTTCCCGGAGTTCTTCACCCGGCGCACCGACCCGCGGCGTGAGGGCGGCTGGTATGTCTGGGGGCACATGAAGGACACGCCCGATGCCCTGAGGGGTGGCTTCGGTTTCCACTGGGGCCCGAGCGGCAACGATGCCGTGAAATGGGACAACGAGAACAACGTCTATTCGCTGCTGTACATCGAGCCCGAGTTCTTCCAGCAGACGATGGGCGATTTCGACCGCCGCCCCACCGCGGAAGAGGGGCTGAAGCGGCTGGAGCTGATTGCCTCCGGGGACGAAGCAGAACTGGAGGCTTTCGCGAAGCTGGGGTACTCGCACAGCTACACCCCCAGCAACTGGGTGGCGGCGCATTCCCACAAGGAGGCCCTGCGCACGATCGCCAATGCGGCCCGGCTCAGCGTGAACTTCGAGCGGGACCTTAAGCCGGCGGGCGGCTCCGGGCAGTATCCGTGGATGACCGAGAGCCGTTGGGGGATCATCTTCCCCTGCAACCTGGACCCGGACATCCCCGAGGGCAAGGGCTGGTTCAACCGGGAGATCTACCTGGACTGGGGCCTTCGCGGCGCGGATGATGCCGGGGCGCGGTATGACGGCATCGGACTGGACTCCTTCGGCGGGTACGGGCAGGACTCCCGGGCGAACTACCGCCGCGAGCACTTCAAGTACGCACAGGTTCCCTTGAGCTTCTCAGCGAGCGACTATCGCCCGGTGCAGGTGGCGGCCTTCGCCAGTGTGGAGTGGGTGCGGGACCTTGCCGCAGCGACCCATGCCGACGGCCGGCTGCTTATGGCCAACTGCTCGTGGGGCAGGACGCCGGCGTGGCTGACTTTCGCCGCCCCGTACCTGGACATTTTCGGCGCCGAGGCCACGCAGTTTGCCGACCCCGACTACATCCGAGCCATCGCCCGCACCAAGGCCTGCACCGATCTGCCCTACAACCCGCGGCCGGACTGGGAAGTGGCCTGGCATCTGCTCCATGGCATCTACCCGGGCCACGGCAATGAGATCTCGGTGATGGCCGAACTCGCCGAAGGCCTGCGGGAGCTGTCCGCGGCGGGGTGGGAGCCCCTGACCCATGCCACCGCAGAGCCCGCAACCGTGCGCGTGGAGCGGTTCGGTTCGGGCGACCGCGTCTACTTGAGCATGCACAACCCGACAGAAGATGCCGTGTCGATGGTTGTCCGACTGGATCGTGGAGCGCTCGGGCTGGGGGATGGGTTCCAGGCGCGTGACCTGCTGGATGACGGCCCGGTCGCTGTTGAGACCGATGCCCTGCGCCTTGATCTGGCGGGGAAGGCGACGCGCACTGTCGTACTGGAGAAGTAGGCTGCAGAAGCGCGAAGGGGGACGGGCCCGTGGCTTCCGTGCCCACCCGAAGCCATGGGGTCCCGTCCCCTCGTCTGTTCTGCTGTCGGCGATTCCTCAGGCGACGCCGGCCGCGGCTTGCGGCGTCCGGATGATCAGCCCCGTATAACGCTCCAGGGCGTCCGCGAGTTGCTCAAGGGTGAAGGGCTTGGAGATCACCTGGCGCACCCCGTGGCGCATGGCGTTGGCCACGTGAGCATCGGAAGGGTTCGCCGTGATGATCACGATCGGCGTGTCGGGCTTGCTTGCCACCATGGAGGGCACGATCGCGTCGCAGTGGCCCTCAGGAAAGTGGTTGTCAAGCAAGATGATGTCGAAGTCCTCGCTCAGCGCCAGGCGCAGGCCGTCGCGCAGAGTGCAGGCTCCGACCATGTCACAGCCCATGAGGTTCAGCGCGCGCTGCAGGATGGCCAGCAGTGCCTTTTCATCGTCCACCACGAGCACTCTCAGGAGGGGCATCAGTCTTCTCCAATTGCCGGCAGACTCAGGCTGACGCGGGTGCCGGCGTGGCGTTGGCTTTCAATGCCGAGGGTTCCCCCATGTGCTTCCGCAACACTGTGACAGATGCTGAGCCCAAGCCCAGTCCCCTTCCCGCAGGGCTTGGTTGTGAAGAACGGCTCCAGCGCTCGCTGGCGCGTAGCTTCGTCCATCCCGACCCCGTCATCCGTGACCGTGATTCTGATGTAGCCATCGGTCTTATCGGCACCTAGGGTCACGTGCTTAGCGTGCGCGT
>JAGPGE010000628.1 GCA_018056145.1 Armatimonadota bacterium | reverse complement strand
CGCCTACCCAGGGCATGTCAATGCCCCAGGTGTACCACTGCCGGCCGCGCCAGGACATGTCGTCCGTGGGCACACCTATTCCGTTGCAGTATGCGGCGGCGAGAATGCGGCCATTGGGCCTGTCCAGCACCAGTGGGTGCAGCACCGAGAAGCGCCCCACGGTGCGCGAACGGTCTTCGGTGTCCAAATCGATCCACAGGTCCGGCGCGTCACCCTCCAGGCGGAAGGTGATGCTCACCGGGAATCGACTGCTGCCCTCACCCGCACTGCCCTGGAACACGAGGCGGTTGCCCTGCGCTGGCGAGTCGTCCCGGTAGGTCAAAACGGGTTCGCGGCTCGGAGCGGCCGCTGGCGCCTGCCCGCTCTCGTCGGCCAGCGTGAACCGGGCGAATGTGTCGGGGTTCGAGTGCGCCCACCCATGGGGGTAGTACAGCTGGCCCTGCCGCCCATCCTCGCCGTCGCAGTCATTAATGCCGAGGGCGAACCGGAATTCGGCGCCGGGGCCTTTGGCGATGACATCCCCGAGCAGCCCGGCCGGAAGCATGAACTCCAGACTGTACCCGGTCGGCGACGCCTTGAAGGCCACTGTCGGGCCGTTCAGCATGGCTCCGCGGGACCAGAAGTTGGCTCCCCAGGAGCCGAAGCGCACCGCGTACTGCTCCGCGCCGATCCAGAACTCAACGCTGTCCCGGTACCACCATTCGCCCTCATCCGCCGCGGCAGGCATGAGACGGTCGTCCTGCACGGCGCCGCAAAGGAACAGGCCCTGCGGCGTCCAGCCCACTTTCCAATTACCGGACAGATCGGCCGGGCCGTCCACAGTGCGGGCATCGGCCAGCATGTCTGGGGTGAAGGAGATCGTGGCGCCGCGACCGTGCCAATCCGCTGGGTCACCGTCGATGACAGGTGCCGAGAGCAACCTGGGGATGCTCAGCGCCACGGTCTGCACCGCGCCCGCATCCGGTCCGCGCCAAAGATAGCCGGAAGTCTTGTCCAGCACCGAGAAGCGCCCGGCATCCGCGTCGACACCCACCTGCAGGGCGGCGTTCTCAAGGAGCCAGCGCTCACCATCCCAGCGCGAGACGGGCTCAGCAAGGGCCGCTGCGCACAGGACGCTGACGAGCAGAATGACCAGGGACCGCGCGGGCATACGGATCGCCTCCAGGGTGGTGATTGCGCCTTCTATTCGGCATCAAGCGGCAGAGCACCTGCCGGGAGACCAGGCCCCAACAGCCGACGTAGGCGCGCAAGGTCTCCGTCTCCTCCCTGGCGAATTGCTCTATGCGCACATACATTCGCTACTCCGAGGGGGTCGAACAATGCCCGAGCGCCTGGTCTACATCAACGGCGAGTATTTCGCCGAGCCTGACGCGAAGATCTCCATATTTGACTCGGCTGTGCAACTGGGCGACACCGCCACCGAGTCCACGCGCACCTTCCTGCAGAAGCCATTTAAGCTCGAGGAGCACGTAGAGCGCCTGTATGATTCCCTGAAGATCATGCGCATCGACCCGGGCATGACCGCGGACGAAATGACGCGGGTCTCCCTGGAGGTCGTCGAGCGCAATCTACCCGCGTATGGGCAGGATGAGGACATCTGGATCGTCCACAATGTCTCGCGGGGCGGCTACTTCCCTTCAGGCGACCCATCCGCCAGGCGCACGGCAACCATCATCATCCACACCGCTCCGATGAACCTCGACTATTGGGCCGAGTTCTTCGTGCGAGGGTGCCATGCAGTCACGCCGATGTCTCGCATGACACCCGCCCAGTCCCTGGACCCGAAGATCAAGAACCGCAGCCGCCTGCCGTACACTTTGGCCGAGCTCGAAGTCAAACTGGTGGACCCGCGGGCCCAGGGGATCATCCTCGACGTGGACGGGTTCCTGGGCGAGAACAAGGGCGGGAACTTCTTCGTGGTGAAGGATGGCGTTGTCCGAACACCGCCGCCGTGGAACGTCCTGGACGGCATCACCCGGCGCACCACCATCGACATCGCCCGCAGCAAGGGTATTCCCGTCGAAGTCTGCCCGCTGCAGCCCTACGACGTGTACGTGGCGGACGAGGCGTTCTTCACCAGCACCCCTTATTGCATCATGCCCGCCACCAGCTTCAACGGCCTACCGGTGGGCGATGGCAAGGTCGGACCGATCACAAAGGCGCTGCTGGATGGCTGGAGCGAGATCGCCGGGTTTGACATCGTAGACAAGGCCCTCAGGAATCTCGAACCGCCACTGCGCGATGAACTGCTTGCCGAGCGGGGCCGGTGAAACGCTATGCTCGCAACCATTGAGTGGGTGGAACTGCCCGGCGGCCCGGCCGTGCGCATGATCGACCAGACGCTACTGCCGAGCGAGGAGAAGATCATCGATTGCGTGGAACTGGGGCAGGTCTGCGAGGCGATCCGTCACCTGCGAGTGCGCGGCGCGCCGGCAATCGGCTGTGCGGCGGCGATGGGCATGGCGCTGGTGGCCTGCCGCTCAACCGCTTCCTGCATCGAGGAACTCCAGGCGGAACTGGGGGCGGCGCGCACGGCCCTGGCATCCACTCGTCCCACGGCGGTCAACCTCTTCTGGGCGCTGGAGCGCATGACTCAGGCCGGCGCGGGCGCGAGGACTATGGCCGAAATGCGCGAAGTCCTGACCGCCGAGGCCCTGCGCATTGCCTGCGATGACCTGGAGCGCTGCAAAGCTATCGGCCGCCACGGCGCCGCGGTGATCCCACCCGGCGCGAACGTGCTGACCCACTGCAATGCGGGCGCCCTTGCCACCGCGGGGTACGGAACTGCCCTCGGGGTCATCCGCGCGGCATGGGAGGCCCACGGCGACCTGCATGTCTGGGTTGACGAGACCCGCCCGCTCCTGCAGGGCGCACGCCTGACCAGTTGGGAACTGCACCGAGACGACATCCCCTGCACGGTCATCTGCGACAACATGGCCGGCTACGTCATGCAGCAGGGCCGCGTGGACGTATGCGTGGTGGGTGCGGACCGCGTCGCAGCCAACGGGGACGCTGCGAACAAGATCGGCACGTACTCGGTGGCGGTTCTGGCGCATCACCACGGGATCCCGTTCTACGTCGCCGCTCCGCTATCCACGGTTGACTATGACCTGCAGGACGGCTCCGGTATACCCATTGAAGAGCGCGACGCGCGTGAGGTGTCTCACCTCGCCGGGCTTGCCTGCAAATCGACGACGCCGCAAGGCGTGGGCGTCTACAGTCCCGCCTTTGACGTTACCCCGGCAGAACTCATCGCCGGGATCATCACGGAAGTCGGCATCGCCCGTCCACCCTTCCGCGAGTCGCTGGAGGCCTGGCGCGACCTTCAGCATGGAGCCTAAATGAGCCCACGACCTGGGGAGGAAGAGCGTGTGAGAGCCGCTGTAGCCATGATGATCTTGTTGACGGCTGCGGTCTCAGCCCAGGAGGCCGAGATCCGCTTCGAGGACTCCCCACTGGACGGGCGCGTCGTTGTCCTCGATAACGGCCTCGTTCAGGCGGCAGTCGCGCCCCAGATCGGGGGCCGGCTCATGCGCCTGCAGCGGTCCCAGGGGCAGCCGGTCATCACCTTCGAAGCTGACTGGCGTCAGGCGAAGGAGAGTGTCTGGAGTTCCGAAGGCTCTGTGGGGATATCAGGCGGCGAGGCGAACGCATGGACCGCCACCGCGGGCGACCAGACTGCGGCAATCCGCTGGGAGCATTCGGCTCAGATCAAGGGCCTGCCAGTCCGGGTCACCCGGGAGCTTGCAGTTGCGCGCGATGT
>JAGPGE010000627.1 GCA_018056145.1 Armatimonadota bacterium | reverse complement strand
CCGCCGCGCGAGTGATTCTCGACAGCGGCGTCCCCTTCGTACATATCCCCTGCAAGAACGTTGCCGAGCACCTCACCACGACCATCGCCGAGCTTGAGGCACATGTGGCCGGACACGGCGCGCTCGCAGACTACCTCGTGGACATCGTCCGCGGCTATCATCACGATCATTTCGCGTGGGCCAAGGTGATCTGGGATATCTCCACCGTGGCGTGGCTGATCAACAGCGCCTGGGTGCCCACGGTGCTCACACATGCGCCGATCCTGACCGATCAGGTAACGTACTCACTGGACCGGGGCCGCCATCTCGTGCGCGAGGCGATCCACTGCGACAGGAACAGCATCTTCGGGGACGTTTTCCGGCGATTGCGGCAGGGGTAGGGTAGGACGGACGGGCCCAGTCACCAGCGTCACCGCGCGCTTGTTGGAGCGGTCTTGCCCGCGACCGTCGTTGACGTTTCGCGTGAGGGCTTCGCGAGCAAACTCGCTCCTACAAGTGAGCGGGCACTGAGCGCCGCGACCCGGCGCCGGCGCTCCCGGTGGTGTCCGGGCCAAGGTAGACGCCAGCGTAACCGTGTGCTTGTTGGAGCGGTCTTGCCCGCGACCGTCGTTGGCGTTCCGCGGCAGCTCGAAAGGCTTCGCCGGGTGCTACACCATGCCCCGCATGGTCTGCTTCGCGGAGAGCACTGCTTCGAGAAGCAGTGCCACCCAACATGGAACGGCGCGGGTCGGATCGTGTCCCCCCCAACGGCGGAAGGCCGGGCTCACAGGGGAGCCCGGCCGTTTCAGCAGTCGTTGTACGCGCGCCCGCCTACTTCCTCGACTCGGCCTGCAACTTCGCGGCCTGGCCCGGATCGCCAATGTGCAGGGTGTCGTAAGCCTGCTGCGAGGTCTTGAAGGCTCCCACTCCCTCGTGCCCGTGCCAGTCGCCCTGGTGGTGCATGGGGTTGGGCATGCCTGTCTCCTTTTCGCGCTTCGCGATCCAGGCATCCATTCGGCCCTTCAGATGCTCAACCACGTCGGGCAACTGGTCCGCGAGATTGCAGTTCTCGTCCGGGTCCGTGACCAGGTTGTACAGCTCGACTGGTGGCTTGAAGTGGAAGTCGGGTTCCAGCGCCACAATGAGCTTCCATTCCGGGGTCCGCCAGCCGTGTTTGCGCATCCAGGTGCATTCGGTGATGTAGAACTCCGGATCATGGGAAGCCACTTCACCCAGGGCCATGGGCAGGAGGCTCTCGCCGTCGAAGCTGTAGCCTGGGACCTCGATGTCCGCCAGATCCAGGATCGTCGGCGTGAGATCCTTATGCTGGCTGAAGCCGCTCAATCGCTGGCCTGCCGGGACCTTGCACGGGTAGCGGATCACCAGCGGCACGTGCAGCACGGTGTCATAGATGCCGTGGTGATCGAACCAGCACTCGTGGTCGTACAGGGTCTCGCCGTGGTCGGCGGTGATGACCACGATGGTGTTGTCCAGGATGCCCAGGGTCTCTACGGCGGTGAAGATCGTTTGGATCGCGGCGTCCATGTACGCCACCGCGCCGTCGTACTGGGCGATGACGTAGTCCTTGTCGCTGATGCCCGGGGGCATCCAGCTTGCGAAGAAGTCGCAGAAGGGCTTGAAGCCCATCACCGGCTCCATGGACTTGTTCGCCGGGTCGCACTCGTCGCCATGGTAAAACATGCGCTCATACGGCTCGGGCGGCAGGTACGGGGCATGGGGATCCATGTGGCGCAGGAACAGCAGGAAGGGCTCATCCTGCGCGGCCAGTCGCTTGAGTTCGGGGATGGCCACCTTGTTCAGATTCTCGGCCTTTGGGCTGCGTCCCTCACTCCAGCTTCCCCAGCCGGAGAACCCGATGTACTTGTCGAACCCGCGGGACGCCGGGTTGCCCTCGAACCCCACGGAGGTGGTGTTGTAACCCGCCTCCTTGCAGATCTCGGCAAGCGTGCGGACTTCGGACCGCATGGGCCCTTTGTGCCGCAAGGCCACCACCTGGGTGCTGAAACAGTCCATGCCGGTGAGCATGGAGCCGTAGCCGCTGGTGGTGGGGATATGCGGGCTGAAGTAGTTCTCCCAAAGCGTGCCACCCTCGGCGAAGCGGTCCATGTAGGGGGTGGTCAGGCGCGGGTAGTTGTAGCAGCTCATGTGATCGGCGCGCAGCGAGTCAATGCCGATCAGCAGGATGTTGGGCTTGCGGCAGCAGCATGACATGATCTGTACTCCCCGATTGGTTCCGCAATGCGGAAAGGGTTTTTGCCCTGCGCCAATGCGCGGGCGGAATTACCGTGCGCCGCAGGCCTGGAGGCATGCCTCAGGCCTCGGATTGCACCATGTGCTTGCGGTTCGAGACGAAGACGATCTCCTCGCATTCGTCGTCCTCATATACCTGGAACACGGCGGTCTCGTCCTCTACCTCGTCGATGTCCTCGCGAATTGTACGTTCGCGCTGCACTGCCTCATCCATGTCCCGGCAGATGTGCACGTCGACAGGTATGCCCCTCTCGACCGACACGACGACCCAGAACTGAACCCGACGCTCCTCTGTCATGGCGCACCCCCGCTATGCGATTTCACCCGACTGTGCCAGTTGAAGACGTCTGCATACTCCAGAAAGCTGCATAGTTCGCCCAGTCCACTCGCCTCGAACGTGGGACGCCCGAGTTGGCGCGCGAACAGGTCGCGGCGCGCATCGTTGGCGACTATGGTGTACGTGGGGCGTAGGTCCGGCGCTACAAGGTGGATGTCATTGAACCGCAGAAGTCCGCTGTAAATCGGCGTTGAGTGCTCTATCTCGAAGGCTGATCTTAGACGACCCGAGCCTCGATGCACCCACAAGACATCGACTTCCCTGATGATCTCACTCACCCGGTCGTATGTCGGCGGGAGAGTCACATCACACTCGTAGCGCTGGCAGAGCGACCAGTCCAGCTTGGCGCGGTCGCTGGCTGGCACCCATACGTCGTACCCCTTGCCGGTACCGATGGCGCCAAGCAAGGTCTGGACCTGCTGGTGTGAGAGCTCAGGTGGTCGGCTTGCCCGCGACGCATCCACAAGGGCTTCGAGGTTGTTCCAGCCCATATGCCCCTCGACGTTGAACCTGCCAATGCGGGCGATGTACAGCTCCGTGGCGTCCCCGCCGAGCAGGATGTGGACTTTATACTGCCCGTCGCTGGCCGGCTTCGCAGCCTCGATGACAGGTTCATACTCGGCAAAGGGCACGAGAAGCGGCTCAGCCTGTCCTTCCCAGAGAAAGCAGACGAGAGCCGGGTGGCCCTCCAGTTGCCGCAAGTCCTCGGCGCGGAGCCCATACCAGCCGCTGCCTCGGGCGTCGTGTACCTTTGAGTACCTGATATAGATGCGTGCCTGACCATCAGCCAACTCAAAGAGGGACTGGCTCCTGTCGAGCTTGCGGAGTCGCCCGAAGCGCCGCCCAAGTTCCGCGACGAAGGCCTGCTTGGTCTCGTTCACCATCGATTCGGTGCCCGCCCCCTCGCATGTCAGCTACGCGGTCGCACTGCGTTACGGGCTCGTCATCTGGACGGCGATGACACCCGTGACCTGTCCGGTCTCGCATGGTGGCGCTATCGGTTCGCGCGGTCTGCGCCGCTTGGTTTACCGCAGCCCTGCGCCAATGCGCGGGCGGAACTACCGTGCGCCGCAGGCCTGGAGGCAGGCCTGCATGTGCCCGCGGGTCTCGGCGGCGATCACCGCGCACCAGTCCGCCGGGTAGTCCTTGGCGCCGATGACTTCCAGGTTCAGCGGGCC
>JAGPGE010000626.1 GCA_018056145.1 Armatimonadota bacterium | reverse complement strand
CTCATGCACGGTGGCGGCGGTGGATGGAGGTGGTGGCGAGATCAGCCGCTGTCCAGTGAGGAGACCCGGGCAATGACCGCCGTGTGCTTCTTCACGGGCTGCGACGGGCTGGTGCTGTGGAACTGGTCGGGCACCGGGAACCATCACAGGCCGGGTAAGCTCGCGAAGGACGTGGACCTCATGGTCGGCATCCCCTTCGAACTGGCTCCCGAGGGCAGCGACCAGCCCAGGCGGTTCGCGCGCTACGAAGTGCTTCACGTACTCGACGTTTCCGAGGACGGGACCGTGCGTTTCCAACGCGTTGAGCGCGACAAGCCCGCTGAGAATTACGGTATCCGCGACGACCGCCCTTTGTTCAGCATGAGCGGAGAAGCGCTGAACCCGTACTTGCGATGTGCATCCGAACCAGTGGCGGCGATGGTCGAGGGCCTCGCGTTGGCGAAGTGCGTCGAGTACTGCCTGCGCAACGGTGAGGTCAAGATCGATATTCCCGCGCAGCTGCAGTTCAAGGAGACGCTGCCCATCGTCCGGCGCGTGAAGACCGGGCCGTATCACATTGTGCTGACTTACGACCAGGACTGGGCCGCGCAGGAAGGCCCCAGGCGGATCGCGCTGGAGGACTTCGACGGCGTGCCCGGACGAAGAGTAACGTTCCCCGCCGACGCGCAGACTCGCCTGTTCGTGCTCAGGGACGCCGCTGATTAACGATGCGACACACACGGAGGCCGCACGTCATGTCCATTCCCACGCTGTCCATTTGGATCTTCGCGGTGCTCGCAGCGGGCATCGCCTGCGCAGCACCGAAGGAAGTGCTGGAAGCCGAGAAGGCGCTGCTGGCGGAACTCGAGATCAGCGCTGACGAACTGATGCCGCTGAACCTGGACACCGAACTCGTCCGGGATGGCCAGGCGCAGGCGGTCATCTGTCACGCGGATGAGCCAGCGTGGAACCAGGCGGCGCAGGCGATCCAAAATGCGGTGAGGCAGGCCACCGGAGTGGAGTTGCCGCTCATGAGTGAGGTCGACTGCCGCTGGCCGGATGAGGGCCCGGCGAACGTGATCCTCGTGGGCCACCTGGACAACAACCGAATCGTGGCCCGGCTCTACCACAACTTCTTCGTCTGCCTGGACCAGCAATACACGGGGCCTGAAGGGTACGTGATCCGCTCGGTCCACGACCCCTTCGGAGGGGGGAAGAACGCAATCCTTGTAGGCGGGAGCAAGGCCGAAGGTACTGCCCGGGCCGCTCAGGCCTTTGCGGAACTCATCACGAATGCGGCGCACGGCAATGACCTGTCTCTCGGCAGGCTTCAGGTGCTGGAACTGGAATCGGACGAGAAGCCGAAGGGTGCGAGCGAGCTCACTTCGCCCCAGGAGAAAGACTCCGCCGTCGCCACCGGCCGCAAGAGCATGTTCAGTCCGGGCCAGGCACGCAATGGCGTTTCCGTGCTGATCCGCTGGGGGTACAGGGCACACCGCACCGGGGACCCGGTCGCGCTGGAGATCTACCGGGACCTCATGCATGCGCTCCTGGAGTACTACCAGACCGACACGACCATCAACGAAGAGGGCATGGCCCGCTATGACGGCGACTTCCGGGACGCCTGGACCCACCCGGTGGGCATCCTGTGGGACCTTCTTGAGGAGAGTGGGGCCTTCAGCGACCAGGAGCGCCTGGACTTCACCAACCTCCTTGCTCGCCTGGCCCTGGAGTGCGTCATCTACCAGGGTTACAACCGCCCGGGAGCGGTGGACAAGTGGCGGGAGAACAACACCATCGTCCACAATCACAACACCTTCCCGGCGCTGGGCATCTACTTCGTGGGGCGCTATCTCAAGACCCACTACAACCGCCCGCAGGTGGAAGACTGGCTCACTGTGGCTGAGGGCATCTTCGCTGGACAGAAGCACAGCCCCAAGCCTCTCGAAGACGCCGCGGCATACCAGTGGCTGCCCATCGAGCATGTGATGATCTACTCCCTCGCGCAGGGCGACACCACGTTCTTCGACGAAGGCCACGCGCGGGAAGCAGCGCGGGTTGCGATGATGGTCATGGACAATATGGGCTACCAGGCGGCTTTCGGCGACCACACCGCCGAGAAGTCCTCCTCGGGCATCCGACCCGTCGTGCAGCGTGCGGCGTGGTACTACAAGGATCCCGAACTGCTCTGGGGCGCGGAACTCGCGGGCGACCGGCACACCTACACCCTCGGGCAGCCGTACAATGTGGGTTTCGAGCCCCGGCCGGCCGAGAGCCACGTCGGGGTCAGCCTCTCCCGGTTGCCGAAGCCGTGCTACGACTATATTGACCACAGCCCTCAGTACCCGGTTGAGCCCAATCTGCCCTGGGCAGTCAGCTTCGACAAGCTTGCTTTCCGCGCCGGGCTGGACCCCGAAGACCAGTACATGCTGCTGGATGGTTTCGGCCGCGGCACCCACATGCACTTCGACGCGAACGCCATTGTGCGGTACTCCGACGGCGGCGAACCCCTGCTGGTGGACGGCGAGTACATCAAGAACGCGCCCAAATATCACTGCTCGTTGGCGATCATGCGCAATGGGCAGACCGACAAGACCCCGGCGGTCACGGGACTGGGGCTGGTGGCGGACCTGGACCACTACGCCTGCACGCGCACCTATCTCAACAACTACTCAGGCTCTGACTGGCAACGCAGAATCCTCTGGCGCAGGGGCGCGTACGTCCTGGTGCTGGACACGGTCACCGCGAAGCAAGCGGGGGACTTCACACTGCGCTCATGCTGGCGGCCGTGGGGCGATGCGCAACTGGACGGCGGGGTTCTCACCGTTGACCACAAGCCCATGCGCTTGGTGATCGCCGCCGGAGATGCTGCGCCGGCGCGCCTGGAGAACCTCAAGACCGTGGAGAGCCTGCCGGTGAGCCGCCTGTCGCGGCAGGTTGGGCTGTCACTCCAGCCCGGCGGCGAGTACCGTTTCGTGAACCTGGTGCATTCCTTCCCACAGGCCGACCCGGTTGAGCGCACCGTGCGGAGAGCCGGTGCGGATGGGGTCATCGTCGAGGGGCCCGGTGGGCCTGATGTGATCGTCGGCCGGCGTACCGCGGCTGAACTGGGCATCGAAACCGATGCCGATCTGCTGGTCATTGCGCCCGACCGCTGGGCGGCCTTCGGCGCGACGAAACTGTCAGGGCCCGGAATGAGCTTGACCGCCGATGGCCCGGTATCGGTGGAAATGGTCGCGGGTGAGGGCCTGGCGGTCCTTCAGGCCGATGGCGGCTGCGAGGTGTCGCTGCAGGTCGCCCCGAATGTCGCCGCCGATCTGGACGGCACGGCGCACGCGGTCGCTGCCGATGGCACGCTTCGCCTGAAGCTGGAGGGAGGCGCTCACCGCCTGGGGTTCGAAGCCGCCCCGGCAGGGAGCGAACTGGTGGACCTGATCGGCAAGGCCGCCGCGCTCCCCGTAGCCGAAGCCGCAAGGGCAGGCAACGGCCTCATCTGCCCCGAATTGGCCATGGCATGGAAACAGGCGGGCTTCGAGGCCCCGATGGAGATCCTGCGCCCCGCGAGTATCACTTCGGATCCCGCTCCCCGGGCGAGCCACAGCCCGGTGGAGCGCCTCGTGGATGGTATGTACAGCTCATCCATCTACTCGGCCATGTGGCCGGCGGGGCAGGAAGCGAAGATCACCCTGGACCTGGGCAAGGTTGTGGATATCTCTTCCGTCTCCCTGCGCGAATGGCACATGAACGAGGGCTGGGACATCGCGCAGCGCTCCCTCGAACTGAGCGACGACGGCTTT
>JAGPGE010000625.1 GCA_018056145.1 Armatimonadota bacterium | reverse complement strand
CGTGGGCTGCGTGAGGATCAACTTCGCCAGCGACAGCCGGCTCTGCTCGCCGCCAGACAGGTCTCCCACGCGCTTGAACACATCGTCCTCGACGAACAGGAAGCGCGCCAGCAGGCTGCGGATCTCTCCCTGATCGGCGGTCGGCAGGATCTGGCGGAACTCCTGGAAGACCGTGAAGTCAGGGGTCAGGCCGAACTCGTCCTGGCGGTGATAGCCGATCTCCACGCTGGCGCCCAGTTGAGCTTTGCCCTCGGTGGGCTGCAGGTTACCCAGGATGATCTGCAGCAGCGTGGTCTTCCCGCATCCGTTCGGGCCTACGATTCCCACCCGTTCGCCGCGCCGTACGAACAGGTTGACGTCGGAGAACAGCCTGCGCTCGCCGAAGCTCATGCCCACGCGGGTGAGTTCGAGAATCTCCTCGCCGCCGCGCATCTTCGGCTCAAACCGCAGGTTCATCTGCCGCGCCTGGGCCGGTGGCGGCTCGAGGTACTCCATCTTCGACAGCAGCTTCAGCCGACTCTTGGCCGCGCGCACTTTCTTCTCTTGTTGGGTCCCCAGCGCCCAGCGGATGAAAGCCATCTGCTTCTTCAGTTCCTGCTGCTGCCGCTCGTACTGGCGGCTGTACGTGAGCAAGCGCTCTTCCTTCTGGTGCAGATAGTCCGAGTAGCCGCCCCTGTACTCCGTGAGGTCGCAGGCCTCCAGTTCCAGGATTCGCCGCGCTACAGAGTCCAGGAAACGCCGGTCGTGGGAGATGCACACCACGGCCCCTGGGTAACTCTTGAGGTACCCCTCCAGCCACTCAATGCCCTGAATGTCCAGGTGATTCGTGGGCTCGTCCAGGAGCACCAGGTCCGGCTCCTTGAGCAACAGCTGCGCCAGGGCAACCCGGCGCTGTTCGCCGCCACTGAAACTCGAGATCTCCCTGCGGAAATCGGCCTCGGGCACTCCGAGTCCGGTGAGGACGGTGGCCGCGCGGCGCTCGTACTCGTACCCGCCGGCGGCGATATGGTGCGCGGTGAGGCGCTCGTGCTCTTCCAGCAACTCCGCAAGCTGGTCGCGGTCCGTCTCCGCCGCCATCTCCTCTTCGAGCTTGCGGATCTCCTCCTCGCGCCGGCGCATCTCCCCATACACCGCCATGACCACTTCCCACGGCGTACTGGCGACGCCGAAATCCACGTCCTGCGACAGGTACCCCACCGTCATCCCGCGGGCTCTGTGGATCTGGGCGTTATCCTCATACGACTCCAGACCCATCAAGATGCGGCAGAGCGTGGTCTTGCCGGTCCCGTTCGCGCCGATGAGGCCGAGGCGATCCCGGTTATCAATGCTCAGCGAGACACCGTCCAAGATGAGATCGGTGCCGTAGTACTTGGTCAGGTTGTGGACGCTGATGAGCGGCATGGTGATAGGTGGCCCGGAGTGCAAGGCGGCGCGGGAATTGGATGAAGCATGCCAGGGCGGCGGGGTCGGGACCCGGAACGCATGGCCGAACTGTAGTGTAGACTGTCCGCGCCCCGGCGGCAAGAGTGAAGCGGACCTGCCCCCACCTTGCCTCCTGCATGGGTCATTGTGTAAGATTGGGCTACGCCCGGAACGGTCCGGGCAGTTGCTGTTCTTGAGGGAGGTCCCATCGTGAAGGGCACCGTTGTCGAGAAGATCCTCAGCCGTCACCTGGTCTCCGGGGAGCTCACTCCCGGCGCGGAGATCAGCATCCGCATCGCCCAGACGCTCACACAGGACGCCACCGGCACCATGGCGTACCTGCAGTTCGAAGCCATGGGCGTACCGCGGGTGAGGACCGAGCTCTCCGTCAGTTACGTTGACCACAATACGCTTCAGACCGGGTTCGAGAACGCCGACGACCACCTGTACCTGCGCACCGTTGCCGCGAAACACGGCGTCTACTTCTCGCGTCCAGGGAACGGAATCTGCCACCAGGTACACCTGGAGCGTTTCGGCGTGCCCGGGAAGACGCTGCTGGGCAGTGACAGCCACACTCCAACCGCCGGCGGCATCGGCATGATCGGCATCGGCGCGGGCGGGCTTGACGTGGCCTGTGCGATGGCCGGCGAACCCTTCTCGCTGACCTGCCCCAAGGTCGTGCGCGTGGAACTCACCGGCGCTCTCAGCCCGTGGGTCTCCGCGAAGGACGTCATCCTCGAACTGCTGCGGCGTCTCTCGGTCAAGGGCGGCGTGGGCCGGATGTTCGAGTACGGTGGCCCCGGCGTCGGGACTCTTAGCGTTCCCGAACGCGCCACCATCACCAACATGGGCGCCGAACTGGGCGCGACTTCTTCCGTGTTCCCGAGCGACGAACTCACACGCGATTTCCTCATCGCCCAGGATCGTGGCGACGCGTGGGAGGAGTTCGTTGCCGACGCAGACGCTGAATACGATCAGATCGTGGAGATCGATCTTTCCGCGCTGGAGCCCATGATCGCCCGGCCCCACAGCCCCGACAATGTGGTCGCGGTGCGCGAAGTCGCCGGCACACCCGTGGACCAGGTCTGCATCGGGAGTTGCACCAACTCGTCCCTGCGAGACATGCTCACCGTCGCCGCGGCCCTGCGTGGGAAGATACTGCCCCCCGAGGTCAGCCTGGCGATCTCCCCCGGCTCGCGGCAGGTGCTCGAGATGATGGCCCGCAACGGCGCGCTGGCGGACATCATCGGCGCGGGGGCGCGGATTCTCGAGAGCGCTTGCGGCCCGTGCATCGGGATGGGCTTGTCGCCAATGACCGACAGTGTTTCGGTGCGCAGCTTCAACCGCAACTTCGAGGGCCGCAGCGGAACCCTCAGCGCCCGGGTGTTCCTGGCCAGCCCCGAGACCTGCGTGGCGGCGGCCCTCACGGGCAAGATCACCGACCCGCGCGAGCTTGGCGACGCGCCTGAGGTCAGTGTTCCAAAGCGCTTCGACATCGACGACCGCATGGTCATCGCGCCGCCCGCTGATGGCTCCGACGTCGAGGTCATCCGCGGCCCGAACATCCAGTTCGTCCACCCGCGCGGGCCCATCGAAGACACCATCCGCTGCAAGGTGCTCCTGCGCCTTGGCGACAATGTGACCACCGACGACATCGCCCCTGCGGGTGCGAAGGTGCTGCCGTACCGGAGCAATATCCCGAAGATGGCCGACTTCGCCTTCGCCAATGTCGCGCCCGGCTTCGCCGAGAAGGCCCGCGAGGCCGGTGCCGGCGTGATCCTCGGCGGCGACAACTACGGCCAGGGATCCAGCCGCGAGCATGCCGCGCTCGTACCCATGTACCTCGGGGTGCAGGCGGTCCTCGCCCGATCATTCGCCCGCATTCACAAGGCTAACCTGGTGAACTTCGGCATCGTTCCGATGGTCATCGACGAAGAGACCTACGCCGCACTGAATGATGGGGACGAGATCGAGTTGACTGGAGTGGTGGACGGCCTGACCAGCGGAATCGTGCAGGGCCGGAACCTCGCATCTGGCGCGGAGTTCACTGCGAAGGTGGAACTGACCTCACGCGAGATCGAGGTCCTCAAGGCCGGCGGGATGCTGACCTACGTGAAGTCCCGCGCGGCCGGCGGGTAGAGAGCACCAAAGCCAGCCCGTTAGCGGGGAGCCTTCTCAACTGGGCTCCCCGCTCCGTTCGTTTTCGGTGTTGCCGATCTCAGGCTCCTCGTACTCCTCGTACTCGTCGCCCCCGTCTCGCTCACTCATGAGCTCCGGCCCTGCTGTCAACGCGTCCAGCACCGCCTGCGCCGCCCGGTGATCCATGCCCTTCACGGCGGCCAGTTGGTCCACGGAG